>NZ_AZRM01000020.1 GCF_002895605.1 Petrotoga miotherma DSM 10691 | reverse complement strand
GTGTGAGAGTAGGTATCGCCCCCTCACTTTTTTTAAAAGTAATATATTTTGATTTATTTGTATCTTCTCACCCCTAAAAAAATACCGCATCAGTCAGTTAGATGCGGTATTTTTATTTGTGCGCCCAGCATGCGCACTCCCACCCGATTTGTGTGCTTATTTCAATGAGTGTATATCAATTTTCCATCCGGTAATTTTTGCTGCCAATCTAGCGGTTTGACCGCCCTTTCCCACAGCTAAAGAAAGTTGATTCTCAGGGACGTAAACAAAAGCGGTTCTTTCGTCTTCGTTAAGAATTATATTTTTTACTTCAGCAGGGGCAAGAGCGTGCTTTATAAAAATTTTAGGATCTTCTGAATATTCTATAATATCTACTTTTTCATTTTTTAATTCTTTTAGTAACTCACTAATTCTTGAGCCTTTTTCACCGATACAAGCACCTACAGGATCAACTCCTGGCATGGAACTAACAACAGCAACTTTAGTCCGTATTCCGGGTTCCCTGACTATTTTTACAATTTTTATGATCCCTTCTTCTATCTCGGGTACGATAGATGATAGTAGTTCTGTAATGAGTTCAGGTACAGTTCTTGAAACCATAATTTTTGGGCCTTTTGATGTGTTTTGAATGTTTTTTATATAAACTTTTACAAGTTCTCCGCTTTTAAAAGTTTCTCCAGGAATTGTCTCTTTCATAGGGAGTTTAGTCTCTAATTTTCCTATTCTAATGTCAATATATTCATCACTGACTTTAATTATTTCAGCGGTTGAAATCCTATTTTTTAAAGCTACATATTTATCAAACAAGTTTTTCTTTTCTAGTTCCTTCAAATTTTGAAGTATAACTTGTTTTGCTGTTTGAGCGGCAACTCTTCTAAAGTCCTTTTTAAGATTGATCTTTTTTCTTACCATTTCACCTATTTCTATTTTTGGATTAATTTTTTTAGCTTCATCCAAAGAAATTTCTTCTTTAGGGTTTTCAACTTTTTCAACGACTTTCCATAATTGAAAAACATTCAATTTTGTTAAGTTTTTATCGATTTCAATTTCAACATTTTTTGCCCCATAATTTTTTTTGTATGCACTTTTAATAGATTTAGCTATAATATCGACCAACGAGTCCCTACTTATACCTTTATCTCTTTCCAAGGCGTCTAAAGCTTCTAATAGGTTTAAATTCAATGTTCTACACCTCCTATATCTTTCAAATTTTACAATTCAATTTCTAAATTTGCTTTATCTATTTCGTTTAAATCAATGTTGAATAATTTTCCAGAATCTTTTTCAGTAATTTTAATCTGATCTTCCAATATATCGTCAATATAACCAATTACTACAGGATGTTTCTTTTCTTTTCCTTTTAAAATGAATTTTGCTAATTTTCCTTTGAATCTTTCGTAATCTGCTTTGCCTCTCAATTTTCTATCGAGTCCAGGGGAACTAACTACTAACTCATAACTCTTGTCAAAGAGATCAATTTCGTCTAACCAAGGGTCGAAAGCTTTGGAAAACCTTTCACAATCTCCTATGGACACATATCCGTCTGCTTTATCGATAACAATCTCTAGAATTTTATTTTTATTACTACCTTTAATTAAAATATCAAAAATTTCAACATCCAACTTAGAAGCAACGTTATCGGCTTTTTCCCAAATTAGCTGTTTAATCTCCTTGTTGGTTAACATGGCATTCACTCCTTTCGATTCAAAAATTATTTTTTATAAAAAAGCTCGAGGGCGAAAAGCCCTCGGCACTCATTTTGTTAATTAATTTTCTCTTAATTACCATTAATATTATAACATAAAAAAAATAAAAATCAAGACCATTTAAAAAATTCTATTTTTAATTTTTTATATAAATAAATTATAATATGAAAGAATTAAAACCTCTGCGGGGGAACGGGCAAAATCTTCTACTCTTCCTTATGGATGGGAGCGGGGCTAAGGGGCGCTATATATCGAGTTTTCAAAATTTCTAAAGACAACAAATTTTGAAATTTAAGGAGGATTTAGAAAATGGCTGATATGGTAGATTACAAAATCTATGGTGATGATATGCAACTAGTGGAAATTGAGCTTGACCCAGGAGAAGGTATTAGGGCTGAAGTTGGCGCTATGATGTATATGGAAGAAGGAATAGCGATGCAAACCAACACAGGTGGGGGTCTTTTCATAGGCTTGAAAAGAATGATGACCGGAGAAAGCTTTTTTATAACAAACTTTGTACAAAGTGGGGAAGGCAAGGGGCATGTTGCTTTTGGAGCTCCTTATCCGGGTAAGATTGTACCGATCGATTTAATAGAGTTCAATGGGACTTTTATATGTCAAAAGGACAGTTTTTTATGTGCAGCAAATGGGATAGAAATAGAAGTAGAATTTACTAAAAGGATCGGCACAGGGTTATTTGGTGGAGAAGGTTTCATTCTTCAAAGGTTAGAAGGGCATGGAATGGCTTTTATTCATGCAGGGGGGGCTTTAATCGAAAGGCAGTTACAACCTGGTGAAATTTTAAAAGTAGACACTGGTTGTGTAGTAGGTTTTTCAAGAACTGTGAATTATGATGTTCAGTTTATAGGGGGTTTTAGAAATTCACTTTTTGGTGGGGAAGGCTTGTTCATAGCAAGACTCAAGGGTCCAGGGACAATTTATCTACAAAGTCTTCCATTTTCAAGACTTGCAGACAGAATAAACGCTGCAGCAAAGTATCAAAACAAGGGTGAAAATAGAAATATGGGCAGAGGCTTTATTGGTGGATTGTTCAACGATGATCAAAGATTTTGAATTACGGAGATACCAATAATGAAATAAAATTAATTTATTTACAAATTTACAGTAAAGATGAGAATTTTTTACTTAATCAGGTTTAATTACCTATAATTACTTTTAATCAACTATAATCACTGTTAATTGGATTTGGAATTTAGGTAAAAAATGTATATACTAATAGTGAGAGATGATTCACTTATTAAAATTTATAAAGGAAGTGATTAAAAGTGGATATACTTTTAAAAAAAATAGAACTTCCAAATGGTGAAACTTTGGGCTATAGATACAAACAAGGTGGAGGAAAGACTTTGCTCTTGATCCACGGAAATATGACTTCCTCAAAGCATTGGGATGTTTTTATGGAAGCTTTTGATTCAGATTACACTATTTATGCCCCTGATCTAAGAGGATTTGGTATCTCAACTTATAACAATCCTATCGACTCTCTTGATGATTTTAAGGAGGACTTAAAATTATTCGTAGATAAATTGGGCTTGTCAAAATTTGATCTTATGGGATGGTCAACAGGCGGGGGAGTTTGCATGATTTTTGTCGCGGATTATCCAAGCTATGTTGGTAAATTAATACTAATGGAATCCGTTGGAACAAGAGGTTATCCTATATTGAAAAAAGATGAAAAAGGTAAGCCGATAAAAGGTGAATTTTTGAAAACTAAAGAAGAAATAGCTCAAGATCCTGTTCAGGTAGTTCCCATTTTGAATGCATATAACAATAAGGACAAAGATTTTCTTAAAATAGTTTGGGAAGCAACTATTTATACACATAATAAGCCAGAACCCCAAAAATACGAAGAATATTTGGATGATATGTTAACCCAGAGGAATTTGGTTGATGTGGATTATGCTTTGGCAACTTTCAATATAAGTGATGATTATAACGGGATAAAGCAAGGTGATGGTAGAGCCAAAAGTATAAAATGCCCTACTTTGATATTGTGGGGAGAAAATGATTTAGTAGTTCCAGAACAAATGGCTCTTGATATACAAAACGATATAGGAGAAAACGCCAAACTAATTTATTTAAAAAATTGTGGGCACTCCCCGTTAGTAGATGATCTACATCAATTGATAAAAGTTGTAAAAAATTTTTAAATTATGTGAGAAATGATTCATATGTTATATTTGGAGACTTAAAAATAAAATAATTTCAAAAATAAGATTTTGATTTTAAAAAAGTAACAGGCCGCAAAAGCAAGTTTAGAGTTTCTAAAGGTACTAAATGTTAGATTTTAAAGGAGGAAATGGAATGAATGTAGGAATAATGGGGTTAGGGGTTTACATACCTGACAATTACATTTATGCCGAGGAGATAGCTAAGAGAACTAATATTCCACAATGGGTTATAGAAGAAAAGTTTGGTATTTTAAAAAAACCCATCCCTGGTCCTGAAGATACAACAAGTTATATGGGCATTCAAGCAGCTAAAGAGGCTATCAAAGACGCAGGTATAGATCCAAAAGATATAGATTTAGTCATATGGAATGGTGGCCAACACAAAGATTATCCATGCTGGCTTGCCAGCCTAAAAGTCGCTCATGAGATTGGAGCCACTCGTGCATGGGGATTTGATATGGAGGCAATGTGTGGATCGATGATGGTGGGAATGGAGACAGCAAAATCCCTTATGATGAATAATGATAATTTGAACACCGTATTACTTGTAAGTGGTTACAGAAATGGTGATCTGATCAATTATGAAGTTCCAGAAACCTCTTTTATGTTCGATATTGGAGCTGGAGGGGCAGCTTTGATATTAAGAAAGAATTTAAACAAGAATTTGATTTTGGGATCCGCTTTTAGAGGGGATGGTTCTTTTTCAGAGCAATGTGTAATAGAAGTAGGAGGAACCAAAAAATGGCCAATGAAGCCAGAAGACGCAAATAAGTATTACTTTACTGTAAGAGACTCCGAAAAATTTAAAGCAAATTTGAGTGAAAAAACTATGCCGAACTTTTATGGAGTAATCAGAGATTCTTTAAAAAAGTCTGGATATAGTGAAAAAGATATTGGATACCTAGCCATTCTTCACTTTAAGAGATCTGCTCATGAGGCTGTTTTGGAAGAATTGGGCTTGAAAGAAGAACAAACAACTTATCTTGAAAATTACGGTCATATTGGACAAAACGACCAGGTGCTCTCTATGAAGTTGGCTTTAAAGGAAGGGAAACTCAACCTTGGTGACATCGTTGTTATGGTGGGAGCAGGTATAGGTTTTGTTTGGGCCGCAACCACTGTAAAGTGGGGTTAAATAGAAAAATATCACTTAAGTGAGGTGGAATATTAATGGATAGAATGAAAGACAAAGTTTGTGTAGTTACAGGAGGAGGCAGAGGAATAGGGAAAAGTATCGTTGAGAAATTTGCTGAAGAAGGAGCAAAGATTGTTTTTGCTTTAGACATGAACCAAGAAATTCTTTCTCAGTTGCAGAATCAATTGGGAGAGAATGTTAGAGGTTATCTATTGAACGTAACTGATAGACCTGCTATAGAAGAATTTGTAAAAAAAGTAAAAGAAGAGTTTGGAAGAATCGATGTACTTGTTAACAATGCTGGTATAACCAAGGACGCTTTGATAGGGAAAATGCAAGAAGAAGATTGGGATAAGGTCATTGAAGTAAATTTGAAAGGTGTTTTCAATATGACACAATTTGTTTCAAATCTTATGTTAGAAAATGGAAAGGGAAGTATAGTGAATATATCTTCAATCGTGGGTGAAAGAGGGAATGTTGGTCAAACTAACTATGCAGCTTCAAAAGGTGGAGTTATATCTATGACCTATACTTGGGCTAAGGAATTTGCAAGGAAAGGTGCGAATATTAGGGTTAACGCGGTTGCTCCTGGATTCATTAAAACTCCAATGACAGAAAAAATTCCAGAAAAGGTATTAGAAAGCATAAAATCAAAGATAACTTTAGGGAGAATGGGAGAACCAGAAGAAGTGGCGAATGCAGTATTATTTTTAGCTTCTGATGAGGCTTCTTATGTAACTGGTCACATTTTGGATGTAAACGGGGGAACCGTTCTTTAATTTTTATAGATATTTGAGAAATAAATTTATTTTTAAAAAGGATATAGTCTGGAGTCCGACAGTATAAAATTTATGATTTAGGAGGTACTTTCAGAATGTGGAAAGAAAAATATAAGCAAAAATTAATGTCAATTGATGATGCGATATTAAGCCTGCCGAAAAGAGTTTCGGTGGTTGTGAGTATGGCTGCAGCTGAGGGCCAAGGCTTTTTAAAAAATATCCATAAATTTAAAGATCATTTTGAAAAAATAAAAGTAATAACTTG
This sequence comes from Petrotoga miotherma DSM 10691, assembly GCF_002895605.1. Taxonomy (GTDB): domain Bacteria; phylum Thermotogota; class Thermotogae; order Petrotogales; family Petrotogaceae; genus Petrotoga; species Petrotoga miotherma. Next base: position 19,367 of record NZ_AZRM01000020.1, on the reverse strand, counting down.
TTTAGATATGGGATATTATGAGTTCTTTTTGAACAAAGAATATGAAGGTATTTTTGAGTTACAAACATGGTTCTATTCAGAACCTACGAGAAAATCCAAGCATGAAGATAAATTAAAAATATTGGATTATATACCCAATAATCTTCATATGGCAGGATTAGACAAGGTTATGGCTGAAAAAGAGGAAGGAAATACCTTGGTATTTTGGGGAACTTCGACCCCTATGCAAGAAAAAACAGGATACTTTAATTTAGGTATCTCTAATGTGTATGAAAAAGATTTAGCAGAAAATGCGGATATAGTTATAATGGAGGTCAATGAAAAAATGCCATATGTGCATGGGGACACCGAATGGCATATAAACAATGTAAATGTTGTTGTTGAGTCGAATTGGGAAATTCCTGAAATACCTATTTCAGAACCAAAAGAAGAAGAAAATAAGATTGCTCAGTACATAGCAGACATCATAGAAGACGGTTCAACCTTACAGATAGGGATAGGTGGAATACCCAATGCGGTGGCAAAATTACTTGAGACAAAAAAAGATTTGGGGATTCACACTGAAATGCTTACAGAATCAATGATAGATCTCTTTGAAAAAGGCGTAATAACAAATATGAGGAAGACCCTTTGGAAAGGGAAATTTGTAATAGCTTTTGCTCTAGGCACAAAGAGAATGTATGACTTTGTCGACGATAATCCTGGTATTCTTGAGCTCAGAGGGAGATTTGTTAATGATCCTTACTTTGTCTGTCAGAATGACAAAATGGTAAGCTTAAACACAGCAATTTCACTAGATTTGACGGGACAAGTTGTTTCAGAAGCAATAGGGACCAAACAGTTTTCTGGAACAGGAGGCCAGTTGGACACGCATAGAGGGGCTATAAAAAGCAAAAATGGGAAAGGTATCATAGCCCTACGATCCACGGCAAAAAAAGGCACCATTTCAACGATAGTGCCACTACTTCCACTGGGAGCTCCAGTTACTGTTCCAAGGCAGGATTTGGATTATGTTGTAACAGAATGGGGAGTAGCTCATTTGAGAGGTAGAAGCGCAGGTGAAAGGGCTAAGAAATTAATTTCAATATCTCATCCAGATTTTAGAAAGGAATTAGAACAGGAAGCAATAAAGATGGGGTTGATATAAAACTTAGACACTTGGAACCTCCCCTCTTCATCCGGATAGGATAATGGTTAAGGTAGAACCAAACAGTAATAAGACTATACAGGAGGTAGAAACAATGAATAAAGTTTATATAATATCTGCAAAAAGAACAGCCATTGGTACTTTTGGTGGAACACTTAAAGATATTCCTGCAACCAAATTGGGAGCAGAAGTTGTGAAAGGGGTGCTACAAGAAGCTCAAGTAAATTCAGAAAATGTTGATGAGGTCATTGTTGGCAATGTTTTGATGGCGGGTCAAGGCATGGGCCCGGGAAGACAAGTTTCCATATATGCAGGGATTCCAGAAGACAAGCCAGGCTACGCAGTTAATATGTTATGTGGAAGCGGTATGAAAAGCATAATGATCGGTGCTACGGATATTAAAACAGGCGACGCCGACCTTGTTGTGGCGGCAGGCATGGAGAGTATGTCAACCGCTCCTTACCTTTTGTCATCCAAGACTAGATTTGGAAGCAAATTTGGATCATTTGAAGTTCAAGATCATATGATATTAGACGGGCTCACCGATGTTTTTAATAACTACCATATGGGGGTAACTGCAGAAAACATCGCCAAAAAACACAATATTTCTCGTGAAGAGCAAGATGATTTTGCTTATACGAGCCAAATGAGAGCTAAAGAAGCTATAGAATCAGGAAAATTTAAAGATGAAATAATACCAATCGAAGTAAAAAGAAAAAAAGAAACGGTTCTTTTTGATCAAGACGAACATCCAAGATTTGATACAACGAAAGAAAAACTAGCCAGTCTTAAACCTGCTTTTGTAAAAGATGGAACCGTAACAGCTGGAAATGCTTCGGGAATAAACGATGGTGCAAGTGCGGTTTTATTAGCTTCAGAAAGGGCTGTTGAAAAATACGGGTTAAAACCAATAGCAGAATTAGTTGGTTACAATCAGGCGGCTGTAGACCCTGCTTACATGGGTTTAGGTCCAGTTCCGGCAGTAAAAGGCCTTTTAGAAAAGATCAAAATGGATATAACAGATATGGAATTAATCGAACTAAACGAAGCTTTTGCCGCACAGTCTTTAGGGGTTATAACAGAATTAGGAGATATTGCCGGTAAATCTAAAAGTTGGTTTCTTGAAAGAACCAATGTGAATGGTGGTGCAATTGCCTTGGGTCATCCTATTGGAGCATCCGGGAATAGGATAGTTGTTACACTTCTTTACGAGATGAAAAAACGAAATAGCGAATTTGGTCTGGCATCACTTTGCATTGGTGGAGGAATGGGAACAGCTTTAGTGGTAAAAAATATATGGAGGTGAGAAAGGTGAAAAGAAACATAGGTTTGGTTCTTTTTTTTGTTGTCGTATTTTCGTTGGCGTTTGCAGTAGATCCTATTAAAATCGGAGCTGTAAATCCTTTGGGAGATATAACCGGCAACCAAAGTACAAAGGCTATGAGGTTGGCAGTTAAAGAGATTAACGACGCCGGTGGAGTTTTGGGTAGACCGCTGGAACTTATAGTTATAGATTCAGAGTTAAATCCAGCAAAAGGTGCTGCAGCGATCGAGAGATTAGCAACCGTTGAAAAAGTGGATTTTTTTGTTGGTGGAATGGCTAGTGGTGTACATTTAGCGCAAGTACCTATTCTTAAAAAATACCAAAAGATAACTGTTTGGGCAGGTGCGGCTTCCCATCAAGTTGAATTAGCGATGGGCCCAGATGCAGATTGGTATTTCCATCTTCATCCTTGGGATTATCAACAAGGAGAAGGTTATGGAATAGGTTGGAGAGAAATAGTTCAGGCATATCCAAATGTTGATATTAAAAAAGTCTTTTTGGCGTATGAAGAAGGAGCCTTCGGCACTGACTCATATACAGCTTATTTAGATCTTTATGAGTTAGCAAAAAAAGGAGAAGGTCCATGGCAAGGAATAATGGATGAATTTGAAGGAGCTTCATTCAAAAGTGCCGCCCTTGGAGGGGGAGATTATAGGGCAATGTTGAATCAGGCGATGGCTTTTGATCCGGACCTTTTTGTTTGGGCAGGATACGATGCCGATGCCATACCAATTGTTGCGCAGGCAAAAGAAGTGAATTTCACTCCTGACTTGTTAGTAGGAGCTCCTCCAGGTTGGCCAGCGGACTTTGGGAAAAATCCTTTAGCAGAGAATGTTATTCTTTATGGAATGTGGGCTCCAACTTTAAATGATGTAAGTCCCGTAGCTAAACATTTTTATGATGCTTACGTTGAAATGTGGAATGAAGAACCGGCAACATACTTTGCTCCTCTTGGATATACTAATATTTATTTTTTGGTTGAAGGGATAAAAAAAGCAGGTACCATGGATAAAGAAGCTATCATTTCTGCATTGAGAACTATTGAATATGAATCGCCTTTGGGTGAAGTGTTGAAAATTGAACCAAGCAGAATAATACCAAATCAAGGATTCAAATATCAAAAAATTTTGCAATGGCAAAATGGTAGACAAGAAGTTATTTGGCCTTTAGACCTTGCAACGGCAAAGTTGGCTTATCCTTTCACTTTTGGAAAATAGTAAAGTTAAATTTTTGGAGCATGGGGGATGGAAGGTATTCCTTCCCCTTTTCATTTAAAAAACGGTGGTGATTATGTTGAATGTTCTGCATTTGCGACTTAACAAAACATTTTTAATTTTTCTCGTTTTTCTAGTGGTTATTGCTATTTGGAAGCCCATACCTTTGATCTATGGCCTTCAACGTGGTGGTTTATATTCTTTAATCGGGTTACCTTTGGCTTTGATATTAGGAATCGTTGGTATATTAAACTTAGCTCATGGAGATTTTTTGACTTTAGGTTTATATATAGGTTATATTTTTTTCACTCAATTAGGCTTAGACCCACTTATTTCAGTGTTTCCATTATTTATTATAATGTTTTTATTGGCAATAGGGATTTATCAGATTTCAATAAAATATGTGTTAAAAGCAGGAGAACTGAACCAACTGTTATTAACATTTGGGATATCTATGGTAATTATAGAGCTTATAAAAATAATTTGGACTACACGCCCAAGAAATATTTATACTCCCTATGCTTCTTCATCCATAACAATATCAAATTTCTCTATTGGTATTTATGAATTTCTTTATCCAATAATGGCAATTGGAGTGCTTATCCTTCTTCAACTTTTTTTGAAAAAGACACTTTTAGGGCAAGCAACTAGAGCTGTTGGACAAAACCCAAAAGGTGCTGAAATTGTTGGTATAGATACCAACAAGGTATATCTTATCGTTTTTGCTATAGCTTTTGGAATTATAGGAATTGCTGCGGGAATAATGTTGCCAAGGACATCCATATTCCCCTTGTCAGGGAATGCATATACTTTAAAGTCCTTTGCTTTAGCAGCTATGGCAGGTTTGGGTAATTTAAATGGTATTTTAATCGGTGGAATCACTTTAGGAGTAGTTGAAGCAGTCGTTCAATCGATTCCTGGATACAGTGGCTGGTCAGATTTAGTTTTTTTTGGAGTATTAATTATCGTAATATTAATTAGAGCATACAGGGGGTCAGAGTCATGAAAAAAATCTTAACTCCTTTAATAGCAATTATTGCAATAGGATTATTAATGTTTTTGCCTTTCTATACTGGAGCGTATTTTCTCCATGTAGTTATGACTATTTTAATATATATGACATTATCTTTGAGCTGGGATATGATGTTGAGAACAGGTCAGTTATCCTTTGGAGTAGCAGGTTTTTTTGGGGTAGGTGCTTATGTATCGATAGTTTCCTTTGCGAATTTTGGAATTAACCCTTTATTTAGCATATTCCTTGCAGGGGGTTTTATGGCAGTGATAGCTTGGGCATTAGGATTTGTCGTGCTTAAATTGAGAGGAATTTATTTTGCAATCACCACTTTAGCCTTGACAACGGTCTTTTCTGTTATTATCAGGAATACTCCCCGTTTAACCGGTGGAGCAAGTGGAAAGGTTATACCTAATGTAATATTTCAAGGAGATTCTTCAAAAATATATTGGTTGATATTGACCTTAGCTCTATCGACAATTTTAATTTCTGAAATATTTAGTCGAACAAGGATTCATTTTGCCATCAACTCAATAAGGACAGATGAGATTGTGGCTAAATCGACGGGTATTAATATTTTTAAATATCTGATAATTATCTTTATTATAACAGCAGCCATTCAAGGGGTAACTGGAGCTGTGTACTCTCAACAATACGGTTTTGTTTCTCCCGAAACAACCTTTTCTTTAGATTTTCTCTTATTACCTATGGCAATGGCACTTGTAGGAGGAATATATTCTACCTGGGGCCCAGTTATCGGAGCAATTGTTTTAGGGTTTGCATCTGAATATTTAAAATTAATTATGCCCTATGGTCATCTCATAATTTATGGAATAATCATAATTCTTATAATATTGTTCTTGCCAAAGGGAATATTTGGATCTTTAAAAAACAAAATACAATCTAGTAAGTAGTTATTTTTGTATCTATACTACCCAATCTTTCTCTAAAGTTTCATTTGTCAAGCGTCGTCTTTAAATAATGGACAAACTGAGGATAAAGGGGGCTTAAAACGGTTTTAAAGTTTCTTAAGACAGTTCAGTGTCTTATATAGGAGGAGAACATTATGCAAATAGTATCTACAAAAAAATTAGTGAAAAAATTTGGAGGATTAGTAGCTGTAAATGGTGTCACAATGAGTATAGAAGAAAAAGAAATTTTAGGTATTATTGGACCAAATGGTGCGGGAAAAACCACGTTGGTTAATTTGATAGCTGGTATGTATTATCCCACTGAAGGTGAGATCACATTTGACAATCAGAACATTGAAAAATATCCACCACATATTCGAAACAGAATAGGGCTCTCAAGAACTTTTCAAGTTGTAAGGCCATTGCAAGGGTTTACAGGTTTAGAAAATATTATGGTTGGTGCATTGTTCGGAGCTGGAGAGAACTTAAAACGCGCAAGGGAAACCGCAAATGAAATATGCGATCTTTTGGAATTGGAAAATAGGAACCAACCTATAGATAAATTAACTGTTCTTGACTTAAAAAAAGTGGAAATAGGACGGGCTTTAGCCTCCAAACCAAAAGTTTTATTTTTGGATGAAGTAATGGCTGGGTTAAACTCCGATGAAACATGGCAAATGATCGACTTGGTGAAAAAGCTTAGAGAAAATGGAATAACGATAGCCATAATAGAACATGTAATGGGTGTAATAAAAGAGTTAACAGACAGAGTAATAGTTTTGGAATCTGGAAAAATTATAGCCCAAGGGGTTTATCAGGAAGTTTCAAAAGATCCTAAAGTTATATCTGCTTACTTAGGGGAGGAAGACTGATGCTTGAAATCAAAAATTTGGATTTAAAATATGGAAGAATACAGGTAATCTGGGATTTAACGATGTCAATTTATAACAATGAAGCTGTAGGCATTTTTGGACCGAATGGAGCTGGTAAAACTACCTTAATCAGTTCAATCGTTGGCTTAATAAAACCAGAAAAAGGAGAGCTAATTTTTAAGGGGAATTCATTAAGTGGATTTAAAACTCATGAAATAATAAGAAAAGGGATTTCTTTGGTTCCCCAGGAAAGAGAATTATTTCCTTTTATGACCGTGGAAGAAAATTTAAAATTGGGAGCAGCCTATGTGCCAAATGCAAGGAATAGAATAAGTGAAAATTTGGATTTTGTTTTTGAAATTTTTCCAATATTAAAAGAAAGAATTCATCAGTTAGCTGGCACTATGAGTGGCGGTCAACAAAGAATGTTGGCTATCGGAAGAGCATTAATGGCAAATCCTAAATTGCTAATACTTGATGAGCCTTCATTGGGGTTACAGCCTTCACTTGTTATAGAATTGTTTCAAAAATTAGTAGAGATTAAGAAATCCGGGGTATCGATAATGTTGGCAGAACAGAACGTAAAACAAGGGCTAAAGGTTATTGATAGAGGTTACGTGTTAGAAAACGGGAAAATTGTTATGGAAGATGTTGGCAAGAATCTTGCTAACAGTCCGCACATTCAAAAATCTTATCTTGGGGTATAAATACTTAAAAATAATAGTTTAAGAAGGGATAGAGATGTCTTTTAAAAGTATTGGAAGTAAAATAACGTTGATCATAATCACTACTTTTCTTTTGTTTAGTTTATCTATTTCATACAATATATATTCTTTAATCAATTCTAACAACGCTTTAGAGGAATATAAACTTATGGCCGATCACGTTAATTCTTTCTCTCAAGCTGAATTCAACTTTTTTCAAGCTACAATTAGCTTAAAAGATTACACTAATAGTTTTGAAGAACAAAAGGCCAGTGAGTTTTTAAGTTATATAGGAAGTGTCAAAGACGATTTATCTAATCTTTCAACGTATAATTTAGAAGAGTTACAATCGAATTTGACTAATTACGAATCCCTTTTCAATAAATTAGTTACTTTAAACCAAGAAAAGGATGCCCTTATAGATGAATTTTTAAATCTGGGATCTGAATTAGAGAATAATATGAATGGTTTTATAGAATTATCACAAAAAGTTGGTGGGTCTTCCTCTTTGCCTATATATTCACAAAGAATTTTGCAGTACAAGAACACAATTATTGATTTGTCTACACAATATTTCTCAAGTTTATCGGAGGGAGATAAGAACAATGTAATTAAAGAGTTCGAAAATTTAGACTTGCAACTTTCTACTTTAGGATATAGCATAATAAATCAGGAATTAAATGATGCTTTTTCAGAACTAACCGATATAGTTGCTTCATTCAAAAACACCTTCGATCAAATAGTCACAGCGATAGAATCCCAAGAGCCTATAATCGGGCAGATGGAGCAAGCAAGGGTAGAGATACTGAACCTATTAGAAGAACAAAGAAATAAATTAAAGGTCCAGCAAGACACGTTAGGTCCATCACTCATAGAAGAAAACAACAGGGCTATAACCTTGACAGCCATCTTAACCGTAGTAGCCTTCGTAGTATCGATAATCATGGTCATCTATCTAATAAGGAGTATAACGAAACCACTGTTAGACTTCAAAAACAAGATAAATCAATTCAAAGAAGGAGACTTAACGGTAAACTTTGAAAGTAAAAGCAAAGACGAGATAGGACAGATGGCCAATGCTCTATCAGAAATGAGTAAAGAATTGAGAAGATCCATGGGGTCAATAAGGCAGGCATCAGACAAAGTAGAAAACGCATCAGAAAGTCTAACACGCTCATCACAAGAAAGCAGAAAGAACTCAGAAGAACTCAAAAACCAGATGGACAAGATACAAACAAGTACGGAAGAAACGGCGGGAAACGTAGAAGAAGTAACCTCAGGTGTAGACGAAGTAGCAAGGGCTGCACAAGGTGTATCCCAAGACGCACAAAGACTAAGTGAAGAAGCAGATGAAACGAGTAAAGCTGCAGAAGAAGGAAGCAAAACGATAGAAAGTATAAGTCAAGCGGTGAAAGAAGCGGTAGAAAGGACCAAAGAAAGTCAAAAAGAAGTAGAAACACTTGCAAACAACGCCAAGAACGTACAAAGTATAGTAGAAACGATAAACTCGATAACGGAACAAACGAACCTGTTGGCACTAAACGCAGCGATAGAAGCTGCAAGGGCAGGAGAAGCAGGAAGAGGATTTGCAGTTGTAGCGGATGAGATAAGGAAGTTAGCAGAAGAATCAAGGAATGCAACGGATGAAATATCTGAAATACTAACCAACATAACGCAAGGGACGAACAAAGTGAACGAATCGACGAACAAGGTAGTAGGAACGATAGGGGAAATAAACGAAAAGATGGAGAATGTACAGAAAAGTTTCAACCGGATAAAAGAAAGGATAGAAAGGATGGACCAAGGGATAGAAAACATGACTGCAAGTGCGCAAGAACAAAGTGCAAGTGCGCAAGAGATGAGCACAGCGATGGACAGGGTAGCGAAAGCAGTAACAGAGATAAGGGAACAACTAGAAAGGTCAAGAAGTGTAATAGACGAACAAGTAAAACAAGCGGTAGGGATAAACGAAGAAGCGAAAGAGTTGAGTGAGTTAGCCACAGAGTTAAAAGGATTAGTTGAAAGTTTTAAGATATAAAATAACAAAACCTCCCCATTCCTTATGGGTGGGGAGTGGGGCAAAAGGGCGCTATATATAAAGTTTTAGAGTTTCTAAAGATAGTACCAAAAAATATTAACAGGGGGATTTCGAATGAAAATACTAGTGATCAACTCCGGAAGTTCATCCTTAAAATATCAAATATTAGAAATGGAAAACGAAAGTTGTCTGGTTAAAGGGTTGGTTGAAAGAATAGGAGAACAAGAGTCAGATATTGAGCAAGAAAGCGAAGGAAAAGAGTACAAAAACATAACCAAGATAAAAGACCATGAAGAAGCGTTAAAAAAAGCTATGGAATTGATCACTGATCCTGAATATGGATGTTTAAAAGAATTAGGTGAGATAGATGCGGTTGGGCACAGGGTAGTACATGGAGGAGAAGAGTTTTTCTCTTCCGTACTGATAGATGAAGAAGTTATTAAAGCTATAGAAGATAACGCTGAACTTGCTCCTTTACATAATCCTCCCAATTTGATGGGCATAAAAGCTGCTAAAAAATTATTACCCAAAGTACCCCAAGTAGCGGTATTTGATACATCATTTCATCATTCGATGCCAGAGAAGGCGTACATGTATGGATTACCTTACGAACTTTATCAAAAGTACAAGATAAGGCGGTACGGATTCCATGGAACCAGTCACAGGTACGTATCTAAAAAAGCCTCTGAGATATTAAAAAAAGATATGAAGGAATTAAAGATGATAACGGCACATTTGGGTAACGGTGCATCTTTAGCTGCGATTGACAGAGGAAAAGTGATCGATACATCGATGGGGTTCACACCTTTGGAAGGATTGATAATGGGAACAAGAAGCGGAGATATAGATCCAGGCATCGTTCTTTTCCTTACAAGAAAAGGTTACAGCGTAGATGAAGCGGACGATTTGTTGAACAAAAGAAGTGGTGTTTATGGTTTAAGTGAAATGAGCAACGACATGAGAGATATCCGAAAAGGAATAGAAAATGGGGATAAAAAGGCAAAGTTAGCATATGATGTGTATGTATATCGTTTAGCAAAATACATTGGAAGTTATATAACCGTACTAAAAGGATTAGATGCGTTGGTATTCACAGCAGGGGTGGGAGAAAATGACGAACATGTAAGAATGGATGTCTGTAATTATTTAGACTTCTTTGGAGTTAAAATTGATAAAGAAAAAAATACTTTGTTGAATAGAAAAGAAGGAATTATCTCAACTTCAGACTCCGATGTGGGAATTTTAATAGTAAAAACTGATGAAGAATTAATGATAGCTCAGGATACAAAAAGAATATTTAAAAAGTTTCAAAATGTGGCTAAAAAGATAGAGGTGTAGCTAAGGAAGTGTGGTTTTTATGAAATTTAACTTTATCAAGAGAGGTGAGAAAGGTGAAAAGATTTATTGGTATGGTTTTTGTGGTTTTGATGTTAGTTTCAGGTTTTTCAGAAGTAGGGGTAACTGATGATAAGATCTTAGTAGGTACTTTTCAAGCCATGTCGGGACCTGTTGCACCTATAGGAAGACCGATGGCGCAAGGTATGCAAGCTTATTTTAATTACATCAACGACAACGGTGGCATCTATGGAAGAAAGATTGAGTTAATAGTAGCTGATGATCAGTTCAACCCTGCTAAAACGGTTGTAGAAGTTAGAAGAATGGTTGAGCAAGATGGAGTTTTTTCCATCGTCGGAGGGCTAGGTACTCCAGGTATTTTAGCTGTGCAAGATTATCTGAATGATAACGGGGTTCCCTTTGTTTATCAAGGTGGGGGCTCTATAGAATTTAGTCTTCCGCCGAGAGAGTATATTTTCCCTGTTCAACCTAATTACATAGTAGAAGGGAACATTGTAATGAACTATTTGGTAGAAAAGGGACATGAAAGAATAGCAATCGTTTATAGAAATGCAGAAGATGGTCAAGAGTTTAGCGACTCAGCAGTAGGTACATTAAAAGCCCTGGGGATGGAGCCCGTTGCAAACATAGCAGTAGACCCTTTTAAAAGTGACTTCACGTCTGAAGTAACACGTTTGTTATCTGCTAAACCTGATGCCGTAGCTGTTATGTTGTTCCTTCCCCAATCTGTTGGTTTTGTGCGCCAAGCCAAACAATTTGGGATGACTGATCAAAGGTATCTTTTGACGTATTCAAACGCCGATGTGAGTTATCTACAATTAGCTCAAGAAGCGGGAGACGGTGTTGAGGTAATGGCTTGGGTTGCTGTGGATTTTACAAACCCTGAAGAACCTGCGATAAAAATATGGCAAGAATACTACGAAGGTATTCCTAACGCCTATGCTATTGCTGGTATGATAGCTGCAGAAGTTTTCGTTGAAGGTGTTAAAAGGGCAGGGCCTGATTTGACTAGAGAAGGTTTAGTTTCCGCTTTGGAGACTTTAGACAATTGGAAAGGTAATTATATCACCCTTGGTGACGAAAATCATGGTTTGAGTTATAAGCCGGTGTCCGAAGGCTTTGATTCTCGAATGGGAATGACTTCTATGTATGTTCTAAAATCTGTTTTAACCGAGCAAGGATTAGTTTGGGACTTTGCTTCAAGTTGGATACATTATTCTGTTGAATCGTTGTTAGAAGTTTTATAAATGATTATAAGGGGGAAACACCCCCCTTATAATCTTATAAACACAAATTTGAGGTGAAAGAATGCTTGAAGTCAAAAACGTTACCGTAGCATTTGGCGGTTTAAAGGCTGTTAACGATTTCTCTATGAAATTAGTGCAAGGAAAGATTCATGCTCTTATCGGTCCTAATGGAGCTGGGAAAACAACTTTGTTCAATACAATTACCAGGATAGTTAATCCCCAAAATGGAGATATTTTATTCAAAGGTGAATCTCTTTTAAAATTAGATACCCACGACATAATATATAGAGGCATATCGAGGACTTTTCAAAATTTACAACTTTTTCAGGCTATGAACGTTTTTGAAAACATCTATAGTGGATTAATACACAAATATAATGACTCCCTTTTCTCTGTGGTTTCTAAATCAAAATCGAATTTTGATAAAGAAGCAAGAGATAAGGTTTTAGAAGTGGCTGAGATGTTTGACATAAAAAATAGGCTCGCTTCTTATCCTTCTGGACTCACTTATGGGATGCTAAAAAGAGTTGAAATGGCTAGAGCAGTTATTTCTGATCCAGATCTTCTCTTATTAGATGAACCTGCAGCGGGTTTAAATTATTATGAAACCGAGGAGATAAAAAACATTATACAAATGGTCAATAAAAGAGGGAAGACGATATTGTTGGTGGAACATGATATGAATGTTGTAATGACTGTTTCTGATTTAGTAACCGTTATGAATTTTGGGAAGAAAATTGCTGAAGGAACTCCCGAAGAAGTGTCAAATAACGAAGAAGTAGTAAAAGTGTACTTGGGGGAAGATGAAAATGCTTGAAGTTGAAAATTTAGAAGTTAATTATGGTCATGTAAAGGCGGTAAAAAAAATTTCTTTTTCTGTGAATAAAGGTGAAATAGTTACTATTTTAGGTTCCAATGGAGCAGGTAAAACTTCAACACTTTTTGGAATTTTGAACATAGTTAAATCAAAGGGTAAGGTAATTTTTGAAGGTGAAGATGTAAGTAATAAAAGTACTGTTTATATGGTAAAAAAAGGTATTGTGTTATGTCCCGAAAATAGAAGAATCTTTTCAAGTTTAACAGTGGAAGAAAATTTGAAAATGGGAACCTACTTAAGGGGAGATTATTCGAAAAATTCCAAATATGTTTACGATCTTTTCCCTGTTTTAAAAGAGAGAAAAAAACAAAAAGCAGGTTCATTATCTGGAGGAGAACAACAGATGTTGGCATTGGGCAGGGCGCTTATGGCTTCTCCAAAGTTGTTGATGTTAGATGAGCCTTCCTTGGGATTGGCACCAATAATAATTGATGAAATATACAGTGTATTAAAAACTTTAAAAGAATCCAATATTCCAATTTTGCTCGTGGAACAAAACGCAATAAAATCACTAAAAATAAGTGATAGAGCCTATATATTAGAAAATGGTAACGTTGCACATCAAGGAGTATCCAAGGAAATGTTGAATGATGAGAGATTAAAAAAGTCATATTTGGGGAAATAAGAAAGGAGAGGTAGAATTGCAAATACTCCAAAGCATAATTTCGGGGATTCCACAAGGAGCATTATACGGGCTCACCGCCTTTGGAATAGCTTTGATTTTTAGGACCACAGGGGTTCTAAACTTTGCTCATGGAAATTCAGGAATGTTAGGAAGTTATATTGGTCTTACTGTTTATTTGGTAAGTGGTAATATTATTTTATCTTTAATTTCAGCAGTTTTTTCAGGATTTCTTATTGGTATGGTTATTGAGCGTTTTTTAATGAGACCTTTGAAACATTTGTCTCATGGTGCGATGCTTATGGTTACATTAGGGTTATTGATGGTCATTGAAGGTTTGGTCGTGTTGGTTTGGGGAACGGATTACTTTTCTTATCCAGAATTGTTTTCAGGCAAGCCTTTTATCCTATTTTTAGAAAATGGGGTGCTAGTTATGCCTGCAAACGATGTTGTGATTACTATAATTTGTATTGCTGTAATGTTACTTTTAGCTATGTTTTTAAAGTATACTAAGTTAGGTATAGCTATTAGAGCTCGGTCTCAAGAGGAGGTAGGTTCACTTGTATGTGGGATAGATATTAACCGTGTGGATGCCATTGTTTGGAGTATTGGAATAGCTACTGTTAGTTTGGTAGGAATTATCGCAGCGCCAAAAACTTACATACATCCCAGCATGTTGATAAATATGCAACTGTATGGTATTACAGCAGGTGTTCTTGGAGGTTTTTCGAACCTTTTTGGTGTTATTATAGGTGGGCTAATTTTAGGGGTACTAGAAAAGTTAGTTGGGGTTTATATATCCCCTGATTATCAATTATCTATTATTCTTGTATTGATAATATTAGTTTTGTTATTTAAACCTTCTGGTTTATTTGGGAAAGATTTTGAAGGGAGAGTGTGAGAATAGTGAAAACAGCATTATACACCTTAATAATTGGTTCTCTCCTAGGTTTATTATTTATTTCCAAGTCGTTTTTGTTGTTAGTGTTTTCTAATATAATAATCTTTGCAATAGCAGCTTTAGGTTTAAATGTAATATTTGGGTACACAGGTCAGATCTCTATCGGACATGCTGCTTTTATGGCCATTGGAGCGTATACAAGTGCGTTTTTTACAATGAGTTTAAATATGCCAATATTTCTAAACTTAATTTTCGTTATTCTTTTTTCTGCTTTGTTTGGTATATTAATAGCATTACCAGCTATGAGACTGAAAGGTTTTTATTTAGCTATAGCAACTATGGCATTTGGGATAGCGGTACAAGAGATAATTGCCTCAATGGAGATATTTGGTGGAAGGACCGGAATGAGGAACATCCCTGCTTTTTTTGATTCTGATTTTAATACCTATTTGTTGAATTTGTTTTTTTATAGTCTTTTGGTCTATATAACAAGTTTAATAGTAAAATCTCCTGCAGGAAAGAGATTCAATATGGTACGAGACAGTGAATTGGCTGCCAGAGCGTTCGGTGTGAAGATTGCTAAAGCAAAATTACAAGCCTTTATTATCAGTTCTATATACAGTGGAATAGCAGGTTTTTTATATGCGCATACACTAGGATATATATCTCCTGCAGATTTTGGTTTGAACGTCTCGTTGAATCTTTTAGCAATAGTTATTGTAGGCGGGTTTGCTTCATTAAATGGGGGATTGATTGGTTCTGTTATAATTACAGGTATGCCGTTTTTATTTTCACGAAGCAATTTTCCCATGACTATAATAGTAGGGAGTTTGTTAATAATCTTTGTTTTATTTTTTCCTCGTGGACTTTCTTATGGGTTGAAAATGCTGTATTTCAGATATTTTGAAATTCCTGTTGTGTGGATTACAAAAAAATTTTGGAAGAATAAGAAAAAAGAGGGAAGTTATATTGACATTGATGGAGTAAAATTATATTATGAAGTAAGTGGTGAAGGCATACCTGTTGTTATGATCCATGGTAATTATGCTTCTCACAGATGGTTTGAGAAAGTGAAAAACATTGAAGGTTTTAAGGTCTATACCCCTGATTTGCCAAATTTTGGTTACTCTGATTGGGTGAAAGAAATTCAAATAGATACTTATGCAGAATATATCAAAAAATTTATAGATGTTTTAGGGTTGAATAAGGTTGTTTTAGTTGGTCATTCTTTGGGTGGAGCTGTAGCGATGTCGATAGCTTTTAGATATCCAGAAAAAGTAGAAAAATTAATACTGGTTGATTCCCCTTCTTTAAAGGGTTTGAAGACGCCAGAAGAAAATTATTATGTTCTAAATTTGCTAAAAAACAATAGAACGCTTCTGAAAAATTCTTTAAAGGCAATGGTCCCTTCATCAAAAGATAAAAAATTACTAAATAATCTAACTAACGATGCACTTTTGATGAACCCAAAATGTTTTACTGAAAATGCAAGGGCTTTGGAAAGCTATAACTATGAAGAAATATCTAAAAATTATAGGGGAGAAATATTATTCATTCTTGGGGAAAAAGATACCTTGATAACTAAAAATATGGCTAATGAAGTCATTCAAAATACAAATGGAAAATTAGAAACTATTCCTGATGTCGGACATTCGATTATAATAGAAGAACCAAAAGCATTTATAGATATTTTTAAAAGTTTTACCATGGGTAAAAATTAAAAAACGAAGGAGATAACATTGGATAAAGCCAAAAATAAATCGTATATAAAATTAATGACAGCAGCCAGGGATCTTTTTTCTGAAAAATGGTATGAAACAGTTTCTGTTGTCGAAATCTGTAGGAGAGCCAGATTATCTAATGGGGTCTTTTACAGGTATTTTAAGAACAAAGAGGACATATTTTTTAAATTGTTAAACGAAATAGTAATTTATTATGAAGAGGGTTTTTCTACAATTTCTGGTAAAAGTTTTGAAGACAGGATGGATAAATTTTTAGATACCATTGTTAAATCTGGAGTTGGCGACTACAAAAAAGATATTTTGATTTATCGAGAGGGTCAATATAGATATCCCAAATACGAACAACACTTGAGAGATTTATACGGCAAAGGAGTTTCTTTAGTTTTACTGCGTGAAACGAGTCAGGCGGAACAATTATTTATTTCAGGAATTGCAAGATTTGTCATTATAAGGTATATTTTTAATGGTGTAAGTTATGACAAAACCAAAATTAAAAAGATTATTACCGATGGGATTTTTTACAATGAAATAAAAAATTATTCTTTGATATTTGATGATGAAAATGTAATTTACCCCCATATTCTCAAAGGCGAATCCGCCAGAAGTAAATTATTATCTTCAGGTATTGAACTATTTGGTACGAAGGGATATTATAAAACAGATATTCACGATATCACAAGGAATGCTGGTTATTCAGTGGGGACATTTTATCTTTATTTTGAAAGTAAAGAAGCTTTTTTAGAGGAGATAGTTAAAATAATTGGTAAAAAGACAAGAAGATTCCTTACTATCAATCAAAAGAAGCAATTAAACAGGGCAGAAAACGAGTTAAGGGGGATTTATCTCTTTCTAAAATATTTTGAAAGTAATTCTGAATACTATAAAATCGTAAGAGAATCTGAGTTTATTGTAAAAAAGGCAGCAAATGATTATTATGACAGATTTGAAAAGGGTTATGTTGAGAATCTTGAACGAACAAAAATAGAAGATAAAAAATTGTTAGCTAACAGTCTAATGGGGATAAGCCATTATACAGGGATAGATAGAATTTTCTTGAAAAGAATTAAAGATATAAAATCAGTTTTGAAAGAATTATCAATTTACCTTACACATGGAATACGTATCTAAAAAGGAGTGAGAGATGTATGTATTTGGAGAATCCAGGTATCTATTATGAAATTTATGGAAAAGGAAGGCCGGTGATTATATTAAACGGCATTATGATGAGTACTTCAAGTTGGATGGCACATATAGAGAGATGGCAAAAAAAATTCCAAGTTATTACGTATGATACTCGAGATCAAGGAAAATCCGCAAGAATTACCGACAAACCTTATACTATAGAAGTTCATGTCGAAGATTTAAAGAAATTGATAGACCATTTAGGATTAAAAAAGGTAAATTTAATGGGGGTTTCTTACGGGGCACAAATTGCAGAATTGTTTGCTTTAAAGTATCCTGAAATGATCGACAGATTGGTTCTTTCAAATGCAACCGACCATATAGATAACTATCTTAAGTCCATAGGTCAAGCATGGAAAGTAGCCGCAGAACTTTACGATGGCGAAAAATTCTTTGACATTTCGCTTCCTTATATATACTCTCGTCCATTTTATAACAACAACTACGATTGGCTAATGAACAGAAGGAAGATGTTTAAAGAAACCTTAACTAAAGACTGGTTTGACGGCTTTGTGAGACTTGCCTCGTCTAACGAAATATTTGATATTAGAAATGAAATATCTAATATCACGGCTAAAACTCTTTTCATTTCTGGTGAAGAAGATATAATAACCCCCAAAAGCCACATAATAGAAATGAATAAAAAAGTAAAAAATTCTTTACTAGCAAACTTAGAAAACACAGGCCATGCGCTGTTTTTTGAAAAATTTGAAGAATTTTGTCTACTAGTAGAAGCCTTTTTTAATTACGATTAAAAAAATTAAATTTGAAATTATTCCCCTTATTCTACACTAAGAATTTGATATAATCATTTTGAAAAACTCTTCTTCTGAAGTGGCAATAAGGGGCTTTTCCTGTTTTTTCATAATAATTTTGGTGGTAATCCTCTGCTTTGTAAAATTCTGAAGCTTTAGTTATCTTAGTTACGACTTTCAAACCTCTATTGATTAACTCATCTTTTACTTTTTCCGCGATTGCTTTTTGTTCCTCATTTATGTAAAATATTTCGCTTCTATATTGCTCTCCAATGTCGGGCCCCTGACCGTTTTCTTGACTAAAATCATGAATTTCAAAAAAATATCTGACTAATGATTCGTAGCTTACTATGTTTGGATCGAAAACAATTAAAACAGATTCTGCATGACCTGTTTTTCCACTACAAACCTGTTCATAAGATGGGTTTTCAACAAAACCACCTGTATAACCACTGACTACGTCGATGACACCTTCGATTTTTTTAAACATGTATTCTACTCCCCAAAAACAACCCGCTGCAAAGATTGCTGTATCTGTTGGTATTTTGCTCATTTTAATCACCTCTCATTTTCTATGCTTCACATATATAAGTTATCGCTAAAAGCGCTTCAAAAATCACGCGATAATTGTCGCTGCTTATTTTCACCTTTCTTCCGTCTATTCTTTCTGTTAATGGCATAGATTCGACCATATCAGCTTTCGAAGTGTCAGAAAATTCAACAATCATCTCAATTGGTGAAGTAAAGGTGTAAACATCGAAATATTCTTTGTTTTTATCTATCATTTCATTAGTTGTGCTTTTAATTTCTTCAAGTAATTGTTTCATAGGTTTAAACTCTGCAGAGTATCTGCCTAAGGATCTTTTGGTTTCTACGTAGTATAAACGTTTAAAATATGGGTTCAATTGTTTTTTGAGTTTATCATCCCCAACAACCATTGCCAATGGAACACCAAAACTACCTCCATATGCGGCATTAATCAACGTTTCATTCATTTCTACCTTATTGATCCAAATATTATGAATAGAAGAACTTGAATAAGTGTGATCCATAGTAGAGTATCTCTCTCCTACTCCAGCATGGTAACCGAAAAAGATCATCCTATCGAAAGATTCATCTATACCGGTCATCATATAATATTTTCTTATCCCACCGCTGATTAATTTTACGTTTGGGAATTCTTCTGTGATCTCCCACGGAATGTTGTTCCCTTCCGCATGGGAATCTGACAAAGTGATCTCATGTTCTTTTAACTCTTCTAGCAAAGCTTTTAATTGCCTAACAGCATATGTTTGTTTGTAATCTTTATTATTTTTTGTGACATCGTTCCATTGGGCGACACCCCCAAGCCCTTCAAAATCAAATGAAATGTATATTTTTATAATAATCATCTCCTTATTGATGATTCTCAATGTCTTTAGAACCTATAAAACTATATATAGCGCCCCTTGCCCCGCTCCCCA
>NZ_AZRM01000019.1 GCF_002895605.1 Petrotoga miotherma DSM 10691 | reverse complement strand
CCGCTCCCCACCCATAAGGAAAAAGGAATTGTTGCACCTTTAAACCACCGCTCGCCCATTAGGAAAGGGATGATAAGGGCTTGGTATCACAATTCACCGCCGCTGCAGCTGCGCCTTAAACTTCACAATTGAACTTGTCAATAAAATACCTGAATGACGTATTTCTGTGCTTTCCTGTTTCTATGTTAAAGCACTTTAGAATTTCTTGCATGAAATCTATCCTGGAATCGAACTTTCTTGGGATTAAATTATTAAATTGTTCTTTAGTAACATTGTCTGTAGTATTTGAATAACGAATGCCAAGCTTTTTAGAAGACTTATCGTCTAATACGGCAAGGTACCAACTTTCTATCTCTCTTATTACAACTATTATCCTATCTTTGTCAACTTCCTTAAATTTATTTTGTATATATTGTTTTCTTGCTGTTACACATGGTGTACGGTCAATATCTGATACGTAGATATACTCCGCACTCATTGCTTTAATGCTTTCAAGAAATTTACTAACCTTCTCCTTTTTCTGTTGTGCATATTTCCATACCTTAACTAGATAGTATTTTCCCTCAAAGAGAGGAGTTATTATTTTCTCAAAGAATCTTTTATCATCGTCTCCTTCGACGAGAATAAACAACATTTTATAATCCATGTTTATGCCTCCAGGAGATTTTGTACATAGAGTTCTTCAATTCCTATCTCATTTTGCAAAAATATTTTTACCTCTTCTTTCTCAACAGGTCTGGAAATGGTAGAAAAACCTTCTTTATCTCGAGAGATAAGCAGAATGCTTTTTAAATCTGTATGCCTCACCATCTCCGGATTGTGGGTGGTAACAATAATTTGCTTCTTCTGTGATGCCTCTTTCAACATCTGCACAACGCCGGAAATAAGGGATGGGTGAATATTTCTCTCAGGTTCTTCAATTATAGTTAGTAATTTTTTTTCAAAATATAAGGCAATAATCAGGGCTGTAATATTTATTGTTCCGTCAGAAATCAATGGAGCAGGCAAGTATTGCTTTTGAGCATATACTTCCTCCAATTTAAAAAGTAAAGATTTGTCAGCAAATTTCTCTATATCCAGTTTATTTACAAAAGGCAAAAGGTCTCTTACTAAATTAGAGAGTTTCCTTTCCTTTTCCTTATCTTCCAAAATGTTTTTGAGAACGATGGCTAAATTCTCGCCGTTCTCTTCCAATTCCATCTTTCCGGTAATAGGTACTGCCTTTTTAGGTAGCTTAGGGTCAAAATCGTATATTGAAATACTCCCGAAAATTGCTTCCGATCGAGGAAATATAAAGGGGAATAAAGAAGATTCGATGAGAAGAGTTTTGGGTGACAGTTTTTCTTCTCTTAAGATTCGTGGAAATATATCATCCTTTGTTATCGGTAACTCAGCGGTTAACTTTAAGTCGACCTTAAGTTTCCCCTCAACGTTGGAAAAAAGGATCTCACCTTCCCCAAGTTCTTCTTTTTCCTGTAGCTTTCCCTTTTGCCTTTCTAATCTAACGAATTTACATTTCTGAGTTATTTTGTCCTCAACAATTTTAAATCCCAATCCTGTCTTATTAAAATTAATAGTGAACTTATAAATCGTTTGGTATGTTGTCATCCCTAGTGGTTCTTTTTCTTTCGTTCTGATGAGTCCTCTAAACTCTTGATCAGAAACGACTTCCAATGAAAAATCCTCGGACGAACCGATACTTATATTCCTGAGATATTCACTGCCCCCTTGCATAGAAATTGCATTATCCAACCCATGCTTTACTATATCCCTTAAGAACTCAAAGATCCGTATAAAATTAGATTTTCCAGAAGCATTAGCACCAATTAGAAGATTAAACTTTCCTAATTCTACTTCTAGATCTTTGAAACTCTTGAAATTTCTTACTCTTATTCTTTTGATGGCCATGGCTTAACCTCCTCTGCCTAATCATATTATATTATATCAGAATTTCTCTTATTTTTTTCAAACTTTATGGGGACGGGCAAAGCCTTCCCACCTGTTGGGTTAGGGACCCCGCAAGTCCCTTCCATAAAAGGGCAGGCAGCGGGGCGAAAGGGTAAAGATCCCACTTCCTTTTGAGCGGGGGAGTGGGGAGCGGGGGAAGGGCGCTAAAACTCATTATACAGAAGTTGTGTGTTAAGATAGCACACCTTCAAAAAGAAATGGTATAATTAAATTAACAAAGAAAACACTTCACTAATTCTATGGGCTGGCTGCGGGGTGAAAGGACAAAAACCCTTTTTCCTCACGGGTGCGGAGCTGGGTGAAAAGGTAAAAGAATCTTTTCCTCATGGGCGGGGAGGGGGGCAAAGGGGGCGCTATAAAGCTCATTACACTTGATTTAGAAGAAATAGGGGTGCCAAGTATGGACACATTAGAAGAGATAGCAAAAAGGGAAAGAGAAGAAGCTAGATTGGAAGGTATAAGAGAAGGTGAAAGAAAAGGAAAACTTGAAGAAAGAAAGGAATTAGTAATTAGAATACTAAGTAAAAGATTCGGGAACCAATTGACCGAAGAGTTAAAAAATGATATAAGAAAAGCGGTTGAAGAAAGAATAAACAACATAGAAGACAATTTATTAGAAATAACAATAGAAGAACTAAAAGATTTAGTAAAGTAGTTGTAGAAGGCTGATACTAATGCCAAGTATAAGGTTTATAATTCTGCTTTTAAAAAATATCACTCCTTTGTTGTAATTGTTTCGATGAGGAGTGATATGTTTTTGCCTCCTAACTTTGATTGTCGGAACAGAACATTTATTCATACCTGTTTTAGAATTCTTACGTTCTTGTAACTGTCAAACTCAGGAAATTTTTTGAATCTATTTTCGTCTATAAATTTTTTTAAAATAGAGTTTATTCATTTTTGTCTTTACTTTTCCTTTTGATCTTAAATGGCATCTTTCTATCGGCGTTGGTACTCTACTTTTCTTTTTGCCAAGTAATTGCCAAAATCGCCAAATACTCGCCAACTAATTGCCAAATTATTTGATAACATAGTGGCTATTCCTACCCTTCCCCTCAAATTTAAAAATTTTCTTGTTTACTAAATCCATTGAATCTTTTAAGTCATTAGTGGCTGTGGTTCTAAAACAACTGTTTAATCCTTGATATGTTTTTTTCATTTTCTATTAGTCAAATATTGGTCATTTATTAGTCAATTTAGTCAATTGGTAGGCAACTCCCTTGCCTGCTTTTCCAATCCTTGTAAATACCCCCTTCTTCACTATCTCTGCAAGATCAATAGTTGCCATTTGCCTAGATACATTAGTAATTTCCTGATATTCCCTATTCGTAATCCTTCCCTTTTCTTTTACATACTTTACCGCTTTTATTTGCCTTTCATTTAACCCCATTTTTCTTAAATTATCTTCTGTATAAATGTCTTTATAGAAATAAACTGCAAAACCGCCAAACTCCTCTTTAAATTCTGGTTCTGGTAATCCAGCTTTTTTACATTCATCAATAATTTTTATGGTTCCTCTACCCCAGGCCTCTATTAGTCCAGCTTTGAAAAATACATCTGCCAATAACTCATTTCTTGGATAAGATGAATGGTTTTTCTTCAATTCATCAACCTGGATTTCTTTTGGAAGTGTACCAACATTCCAGAGAATTATTTTATCAGGATAAATTTTTAACTGAGTATGTGGACCAATATAATCTCTATGTATAACTGAATTGATTATGGCTTCTCTCAATGCTTTTTCTGGATATTCAAGTTCTTCTTTACGATAAATTCCTTCAAATCTTATTTCAGAAATAAGATATTTTGTTCGCAACAACTCCATTGTTTTTTCTACCTGCTCAAAGAGATTCCCTTCAATATCATCAGAACTTATAATATCTGTATCCGTTAAGAATTTACCCACTTTTATGTAGGAACTTGTCCAGATTTTTTTTGGATTTTTACCGAATAATAAAAGGGCAGCCCTTGTTAATTTACCATTCTTAATCAAATTTAATTTCTCAAGTAACTTTATTGGCTCATTTTCATCTTTTACAAATGGAATTCTTTTTATCGCTATTTGTTTGAATTTTTCAATTGTTTCATTATTTATATCCTCAATAGAAGCGTTTTCCTCAGTATACTCTTCCCAGTGCTTGCCTGAATTGGATATCAGAAACCTGGTTAGGTCTTTGTCCTTAAGTTCCTGAATTGTGCTTCCACTTCTAACATAATATCTCCCATGATAAGAAATTGGTGCATAGGAATGCTCAACTTCTATGACAATTATTTCCTTACCGTTTTTCTTTTCTAAACGGACACTTGGTATAATGCCAAGGATATCTCTTAATTTATTGGGTAAATCCTCAAGTAATTTCTTAGAGTCTTCGACGCCGACAGGCTTACCATTATCATCAACTCCGATGAGCAACCTTCCGCCATTGGTATTTGCAAAGGCACAAATCGATTTTAGATATTCGTCCCGCCATGCGGACTTAAATTCGGTTGTATGAGATTCAACTGATTCTAAATCCATATTTCTTTTCTCTTTTTTCAAAAGCTATCTGACCTCCCTCCAGCACTTCACAAATATGTTGGCGGATACCTTTCCTGAATAATATAGCTTTTTGTTTAGCCTCTGGCAACTCAAAGGAGTTTTCTAAGGCTCCTGAAATGTACTCAAACTTGAACTTTTTATTATCTCGCCCTTTTTCTTGTCCTTCTTGATTTGCGACGATGACTTGTTCAGCGTCTGCCCCAACAACTAAATTAGGATTATGAGTAACTATAATTATTTGTCGTTTCTTTTTCTTATGTTTAATAAATGAAACCAGATCATCATATACCGATCTATTATCTAAATCGTCTTCCGGCTGGTCCAAAAGTATCGGCCATTCTTCCTTACTCAAATCAATAAGTAATCGCAAAAGCACAAGGCCTTTCTTGCCAGGAGACATTTTATCAAGTGAATCGTTTTTATATGAAATCTTAAAGTCCAAATCAAAATAATTCTCTAAAATCTTTACTGCGGCATCCTTTGCCGCTCTATTTCTCACCGTCTTTATTTTCTCATCTACAACAGCATTAAAAATTTCGCTGATAAAAGAGAGATGTTTATTCGGATCGAAGTGATACTCGTATTCGTCTTTCCATGATATACTGCTGATATTACGTTTTATATCCCTCTTGTTTAAAAAAGCATCGATAACTTCTTCATTGAACACCTTTTCATTAAATCCAACTGAAACATTTAAAGATATATCTTCAAACTTATTTTCGTACCTCTTAAATTCATTTCTTACCACATCGTAGATGTCAAAAATTTGCTGATAGGTTCCGATAAGAAACTTTTTCTCTTTTTCATAAAGATCCTTTTTTGACTCGAGCTTTTTCTTTTCAAGGTCTATTTTGTTTAGCTTGTTCTGCTCATCACTTATGGCCCTATTCTTCTTTTTCAACTCATCCTGTAATTTAACCTTTGCCATAAACGGAGTAAGCTCTTTTTTGATTTTTTCTAACTCTTCTCGATAGGCTACAATTCTTGAATTGGCAAAATTTATTACTTCATCAGTGACTGTTAAAAGATCTGTTTTCAATTGCCCAATTTTAGCAAATTCTTCTGTAAATTTTTTTTTGACTTCATCATTACCTAAATAAGATCTTTGTTCATAGCTTAATTTCTCTAAACTTTCTAACTGCTGCATTAGATTTTGTTGGAAAGACACGAGACTCTTTTTATCGTCAGATAAAACAGCAATGCTTGTGTTAGCTTCATTTTCTTTTTCAAGTAATGCTTCATAACCTTTGATTTCTTGATCAGATATTCCAGATTTACTTTTAATGTCGTCAGCTTCTTTTTTCAATTGGGCGATGTATGTTTTTATACCATTCACTTCTCCCAATTGCTTAATACTTTCTTCTGCCTCTTCAATTTCCTGTTTTATTTGATAAAGATTTGCAATACTGGTAAGTATGGATTTAGAAAATCCCTTAATTCTTGTAAGATTGCTTTCATAATTTTCTCGGACATCTTCATCCTGCAGAAGAACATCTCTGACGAACTTGTTTATAGTATCGCGACTTCCAGTGTTTTCCTCCGAAAGTCTGTTAAGGTAATTTTGTGGTATATACAAAATTTTTCTTTCGTCCGAACCATTGCTGCTTTCCGTGTTTTTAAGATACATGCTAGCACCATCTGCCCAAACAACTTCAAAATTAAAATCAGCTGATTTATCAAAATCATATTGGGAAGCTTCGGAAAGGTCAGCAAACCTAGTTTCTACTTCTTTCCTGTCAATCGTTTTAGCTATGTAGTAAAGGAACAATGACTTTCCTGTTGATTTTCCACCAATTATGGTTACCAAATTTTGGTTTATTTCAATAGCATCAGAGGAAAAATTGTCTTGTCCAGTATTATCAAGAAATCGTACCTTATCAATAAGATAGTATGACTTTTTGGAATCCGGTTTTTCGTAACCAAAAGCAACTCGATCAAATGGCTCAAAAATAATCTGTCTCAAACCCTCAAAGTTTGGATCGGCTTTTATCCAGCTAAAACCGTATCTTTCAAGGTCTTCCCCCTCATTGTTTGGTACTGGATATTTTTTCCCTAATTTATTCTTGCAATCCTCAAGAGTATGGCAATCAGAAGTAGAAACAACAGGTTTCGCCTTAGCTTTCAAGCTTTTATTTTCATATCTACTTTCGTCTAGATAATATTCCCTATTTTCCTCACAACCGAAAAATAAATCGCAAAAATCATCAAAAATATCGGATAATCCCTTTTTTATGTTTGAATTGGCAATTGCTCTATTACTACCCATACCACTGGCTACGCCAGCGATTAAGAATGGATGATCATTTCCAAAAGAATTTTTTAAAGATTTTTCAAGTTCTTCTTTCGTGATGCTAATTTTATCGTAACCTCCACAGTCTCCAATATCTTTATCAGTGCAATAAGCAACCGATCCGTTTGGCTTCTTATTCTTTAGTGGAAGATGGACAAGAAAATCTTTTATTTTGTTAATATCATAATTACTATCAAAAATTAATTGGCATTGTAATTGCTCTGAGTCTTTATTAACGCTGATATCTAGTCGAAGTTCCACGCAAGGAAAAAACTGCCTATTTTTCAGTTCTTCAATATTACTAATTTTATCTCGGAATTTTTCGTAACCTGCAACAGAAAAATAATCAGTAATACCAAAAACAGCTATATCAGAATTTTTGATGTATTCAATAAATTTTTCCCAAACATCAACCCCTTCTTTTGTGCTGTATTGGTTTGCATGTTTAGATCCTGGAACGTGAATTTGTAAATCCCATTTTCTCCATTCTGAACCTTTTGGAAAGTTGAAGTTACTCATATCCTTTCTATCCCCCAATCAATGGTTTAATAAGTTTGTATTCCAAGTTTTTATTAATTTCTTTTCCACCATCAAATTTCAATGCTACTCCAGCGACTTTTTATCCATTTATCAATATTCATTAGATCATATTAGGTATTCATGAAAAAATTGGTTAGATGATAATTCGATGTCTTTGAAATGCTGTTATAATAATAAATAAAACACACAAAAGTTTGAATATGGTAAAATTAAGCGAAGAAATAAAAGTTCTTATGAATAAATTATATAACATTCATTTAACAAAAAACAAATCAATTTCAAAGTCATAAATACAATCTAAACATCACCCTATTTCGATGACAATTAATTATGATCTAAATGATCTAACACGAGACAGCGCGCCTTCAAAAAGATTTGGTATAATTAAATTGAACAGAACAAACGATACAGTACAAAGCGAGGTCAAAGATGAGCGAATTAAACAATCCACACGATGCTTTCTTCAAAAGACATTTTGGTAACAAAAAAATAGCTCAAAATTTCTTAGAAAACTATCTACGTTTGCTGCTTTGTGCAAACTATGTTTTTAAATGATTTTGAATTTGAACTTGATTTCGGGGATCTTAAGGGGCTTGCCTTTTACTGGTTTATGTAAAAAAATCTTCTAAAACAAAATTAGGTTTTGGGGATCTTAAGGGGCTTGCCCCTTAATGTGTATGGATACATATACATTCTCTTTGAACACAAAAGCTACAATGATCCGCGTGTACTTCTACAACTTTTAAAATACATACTCAGAATATGGGAAGAAAAATACAACACTAAAACGAACAAATTACCTATAATAATACCACTAGTAATATACAATGGAGAAAACAAGTGGAACATAGAAACTAAACTAATAAATCTCATAGAAGGAATAGAAGAGCTACCGGAAATAATGAAACAATACATACCTACTTACCAATATGAGATATACGATTTCTCACCGGAAGAAAAATTAGGAATAGTAGGGTTAGCAAATTTAAAGGCGATATTACAAACGACAAGAGTGGCAAGAGTAAAAACAGGAAAAAAGTTTGACGAAGAATTAAGAAGGGCATTTGAATTTCTTGTTGGGATAAAAGACAAAAAGACGTTTAATGAATTATTTGAATCTTGTATGTTGTATTTAATGTATACAAGGGACGATATAAACATAGAAAAGGTAGAAGAAGTAGCGAAAAAAGTAATGGATGAAAGGGGTGAATTGATAATGACGATAGCAGAAAAGTTGAAGAATGAAGGAATGGAAAAAGGAAAAATTGAAGGAGAAAAAGAATTAATCATAGAAATTCTAAACCAAAGATTTGGAGAAGATTTTGATAAGAGATTAGAAAACAAGATCAGAAAAGCAAATGAAGAAACTATAAACCAAATAAAGAAAAATATTCTAAGTATTACATTAGAAGAACTAAAAGATCTAGTAAAGTAGTTGTAGAAGGGTAATTCTATACCAATCTCAAAAATTTGAGATATAATTTTTCTTTTAAAAAATATCACTCCTTTGTTGTGATTGTTTCAATGAGGAGTGATATTTTTTTATCTCCTAACTTTGATTGCCTTAACAGAACATTCATTCATGCCTGTTTTAGAATCCTTACGCCTTTGTAACTGTCAAATTTGCCTATTGGCTCTTTTTTGGCTCAATTGGCTCATTATTGGCTCTTTTTTGGCTCAATTGATAATATATTTGTCTTTTAGCTTCCCCCTGCATTATAACTATTCCTTTATCAACAAGATTGCGAAGATCCCTTGTCGCTGTTGGTTTTGATGTTTTAGTTAACTCTTGATATTCCTTATTAGTAATCTTTCCCTTTTCTTTTACATACCTTACCGCTTTTATTTGCCTTTCATTTAACCCAATTTTTCTTAAATTATCTTCTGTATAAATGTCTTTATAGAAATAAACTGCAAAACCGCCAAACTCCTCTTTAAATTCTGGTTCTGGTAATCCAGCTTTTTTACATTCATCAATAATTTTTATGGTTCCTCTACCCCAGGCCTCTATTAGTCCAGCTTTGAAAAATACATCTGCCAACAACTCATTTCGAAGTGCAACTTCTTTTAAACCAGGTGATAAGTTATTAAGTTCGATGGCATTAAATTAATAGAATAATTTATGCGATTCTCTTCCAAAAAGTGTCTTTTTAATTTTTTCAAAAATGCAAAAAAAGTAACACAAAAACAATATCATAACTTTGTTAAATTTTTATTAATTTCTTTAGATGTGGTAAAATTATTTTGAAAGGAGCTAAAAGTATGATGGAAATTAGATACACTCCAATTGGGATAGTTCATTCCCCATTCAAAGAAACAAAAGGTACACCTATACAACCAAACGCTGCCATAGGAACCCAAGCTACAGTAGAAATCTACCCTGAATACGAAGAAGGTTTACAAGACCTCGATGGTTTTTCTCACATTATTCTTCTATACCATTTTCATTTATCCAAATTTTCTGGCTTAAAAGTCAAACCGTATAGGGATGACAATTTACATGGTGTTTTTGCAACCAGAAGCCCAAGTAGGCCTAATCCTATTGGTTTATCGGTTGTTCGCTTAATAAAAGTAGAAAAGAATATACTAGAGATTCAAAATGTAGAAATAATCGATGGTACCCCTGTTTTGGATATAAAACCCTATGTACCAGAATTTACCACTAACGATGAGATTAAAATAGGATGGCTTGAGAAAAATGTCCACAAACTGCAAGAATCGAAAGACGACGGTAGATTCGGTTGAGGAGAAACTTTGGAGTTATAGTATCTATATATAAGTATATCCTTATGGGTGGGGAGCGAAATATTATATGAGGAGCTTTTTATGAAAACCATATCTATAAATCTGCCTGATTTTATTGATTTAAATGAAAAAGAAATCAAATTACTAATTGCTACAAAATTATATGAAGAAGCTAAGTTATCCTTAGGAGAAGCTGCACAACTAGCAGAACTTTCCGAAAGAGCTTTTATTGAAATATTAGGTCGTTTCGATATCTCTATATTTAATTACAACGCTGAAGAATTGAGAAATGATGTAAAAAATGCCTAATTACATATCTGACACAAGTTTTCTAATTGTTTTAGTGT
Source organism: Petrotoga miotherma DSM 10691 (assembly GCF_002895605.1). Lineage (GTDB taxonomy): Bacteria > Thermotogota > Thermotogae > Petrotogales > Petrotogaceae > Petrotoga > Petrotoga miotherma. The sequence continues at coordinate 5,507 of NZ_AZRM01000019.1, read as the reverse complement.
GAAAAATAAGAGGTATAATTTGGAATGAATGTATTTTTATTTAAGATCTAAAGCGATTTTCAAAAACATATAATACAATTTAAAAAGTTCAATAAACTATCGAGGGGGGAAATAATGAAAGACATCAACAGAACGGGGAATATTCACGAAGACGAAACCGCCAAATATCATGAACTCAACTTTCCAAAGATAATCTCAGTAAAACCAACAGAACTACCAGTAATAAACGTATCAGACAGAAACATGGATTTTGTATTCGAACTAGAGGACAACTCACTGTTACACTTAGAATTTCAAACCACGTGGAAGAAAGCAGACTTACTAAGATTTGCACAATACGACATAGCGTTATACCAAAAAGAAAGAAAAAAGATAAACACGGTGGTAATGTACTCAGGGAAATACGAAAGTGCAGAAAATGAATTGGACATGGGTTCTATTAAATACAAAGTACAACAAATATTCATGATAAAGTACGATGGAACAAAAAGGTATGAAGAAATAAAAGAAAAGATAGAAAAAAAAGAACCACTAACGGATAAAGATTCAATGGATTTAGTATTCTTACCCTTGATGAGAAACGAAAAAAGTGAAGAAGAAGTGACAAAAGATGCCTTTGAGTTAGCAATCAAGATACCAGATGAAAACCAAAAAGAAGCGGTAATAGGATCGTTATTAGGGTTCTCAGACAATTATGTAAGGGGAGAGTACCTAAACGAACTGAAAGAGGTGATACGAATGACAAAGATCGGAACTTCATTATTTGAAGAAGGCGTTGAAGAAGGAGAAAAAGAATTGACAATTAAAATATTAAACAAAAGATTTGGTAGACGATTAACCAAAGAGTTAAAAGCTAAGATAAGAGAAGCAGACAAAAAGACAATAGATTACATAGGAGATAACTTGTTAGAGATAACCATAGAAGAACTAAAAGAGTTATTGAAGTAATTATAGTAAGTAGATTTTTGAGTATTTTTAAGTGAATTGTGATAGATATCACTCCTCTTTTATGAGAAGTGATATCTATTTTAATAATTTTATTTGCACCTCTTTGCCCTCGGACCGAGAATCAGATGAAGTTTCTTTTAAAGTAAGAGCATATAGTTTGGAAAATTTCAAGATTATTCCTCAAGTTTTTTAGCAAATTTAAATTTCCACCGTTATTGTATACTGCATAGTTTCTTCTTCATAAGGTATCTCTTCTCCGTGTTCTTGCAAGCTTTCTAAGTATAATTGAATAGCTTCTTTTGCCATTTTTATTGCTTCTTCTATTGTATCTCCGTGTGTGACACAGCCTGGAAGAAGAGGGACTATAACAGTATATCCTCCTTCAGCTTCTTTCTTGAGTAATATTCTATAACTTAGAATTTTCATAATGTCGCCTCATTTTCGGTCATGTTGATAATAAATTATACCATTATGTATATCTTTTGAAAAAAAGAAGTTCCATCCAAAAAAGTTAAAACTTTTGTTTTCATTCCTCATTTGCCATGAGGCTGTTTCTTTGATCCTCTTTCTCAAAAAGCTCAAGATGTTACTCTTTGTTTTTTCACTCAAGTTATGATAATGAACTAAAAAACCACTTCGCATCTATTATATGGTAAAATATACTGTAAGTATAAGTATAATAACGACAAAAAACGACAAGTTATAAAAATTAATTGATTTTTAATAATAAAATGATATAATGGGGTGTAGAGAATGGGAGAAGGAGAAGAAGACTTGCAAGAATTATCCTCAAAACAGCTAAAAAAGGAAATAATAAAAGCTCTTGAAAATCAACCCTTCCCAATCTTCAAACGCTCATTGAAAAAAATAAACAATAGGAACCTTCTATTAAAAATATTGCAATCAGTCTTGGAAATAAATTATGAGTACACAATAGGTGAAATGAAAACAGGAAATTTAAGAGGAATCAGGACGTACAAATTCATACATGATAGAGTATCTTACCGGTTATCGTATTACGTATTAAATGATGGTAAAATAATAATAACTTATATAGATATAATGAAAAGGGAAGATAGTTATGACAATTTAATAAAATACTTTCAATCAGAAAAATCAGTGCTAAAAAAAATAAATGAAAAAGGGATATAAGGAGGGAAAATAATGCTCGAAATACATGAATTATTAAACATTTTCTCTGATTTGAAACCTAAAAATAAAGAAGTTTTGTACAATTTTCTGGTAAATCCTAAAACATATGAAAATAAAGAAGAAATTGAAGATTTTATACAGATATTAAAAGAAATGAAAGATGATCTGTTGTATTATGATGAAGAATTTGACGACATTGAAGAAAAAGAACAAAAATTATATTTCACACAAAAAGATTTAGCAACAATGACAGGACAATCAATAAGAAATATCCAAAGAATTATCAAAGAAAACAATATAAACCCAATTAATCCTGGAAGAAAACCATTATATTATGATCTAAAAGAATTCAATAACTATTATTTTATACAAAAAAAACTAACACCCTCTTTAAAAAATCAAGAAATCAATATAATAAGAGTATTTGGAGATAAAAAAGAAGTGAAAAGAGAAATAGCTATGCAACCATATTTATACCAATTTTTAGAATCGATGCCACAGAGGAATCAAAATATAACCTTATCATTGCCTGACAAAGGAAGTGAAAAAAATGAAAATGAGCAATATTCAAATGCGGTATGACATAATTAAAAAATTAAATTATGAATTAAAAGACGAAAGTCTAAACAACAAAAAACTGACACCAAAGATAGACATTTCCGTTACACAAAATTTTCAACCAAAAGAAAAAGAATACTTTGGAACAATAGGATTAAAAATTAAATTTCATTTGAAAGAATCAAAAAAAATAGTATTAAAATTAGAGCTTGAAACAGAAGCAGGATTTTATGGCAACCCAAAAATAAAGGAAAACGAATTCAAAGAACTAGTAATAAAATCTGGAATAATGAGCTTATTGCAGATATCAAGAGCAAAAATAATATCAATATCCGCAAATTTTGGCTTTCTTCCACCAATATATCTTCCAATGTTGAACATTAACGAACTCGTAGAAAAAGAATTAGAAAAAGCTAAAATAACCGCCAAATAAGAGCTGTTGAAAAACAGCTTTTTTTAAAAAATTTTCAAAAATAAGATTCCGATTTTAAATTGGTTAAAGGGCCCATAAAATATATAAAGAATTACTAAAAAATTGCACTATTTTTGACTACCCCATCGTCTATGTTCAAACCAAAATTCTTCGACTTTATTATTTTTATCAAATCCCTTAAACTATGGTTTAATTTCAAAAACATCGAATTATGATCTAATGCTTTTTTATAGATTTCTAAAAACATATGGTATAATTAAATTAGTAAAGAAAAGAATTTACTCCTCTTACGGGCGGACTGCGGGGCGAAGGGGCGCTAAAAGCAACAAAAAATAAACCAAAAAGGAGAAGCTTATGTCTAATCCAATAAAAGATTCCATATTCAAAGAATTATTTGAAGACAGAACCGTATTCTATGATTTCCTAAAAGCCTTTCTACCAAAAGAGATAACAAAACAAATAAAAGAGACAGATTTAAAACGTGAACAAACTGAACTAATAGGCAAAGACTTCTCCATAAAAAGATCAGACATACTATACAAAATAGAAAAAGGAAACGCCCCGAAAGGGGTTCAAGGAAACGGGCAAGATGTATACATATACCTATTGTTAGAGCATCAAAGTAAAGTTGACCAACTTATGGCATTCAGGATGTTGGCGTACAAGGTAAGAATATGGGAACAATATGTGAAAAGTCACAAAAAAGAATCAGAGCAAAAAGGATTCAAACTACCAGTCATAATAGGGATGGTCTTTTACGATGGAAAAGCGAAATGGACATCACCAATGGATGTAAAAGACAAGATAACAGAGATAAAAAACATGGAAGAGTACTTAATAAAAGCAAATTATGAACTAATAAATTTAAGCAGTATAAAAGAAGAAACGATAATAAACATGAAGAAGGCACTAGGGGTAATCTTATTAACGGACAAACCAAACGTAAGGATAAAAAACGCAGAAGAGTTGTTAAAGATTATAAATGAAGAGATAATATCGAAATTGCCGGAAGAAGAAAAAGATAAGTTTGATAAACACAGAAACGCATTCATAGAACTGTTCGGAAAAAGGACAGATTACAAAGAGATAGAAGAAAGGTACAAAGAACTGCAAAAAATGGAGGTGCCAAAAATGTTTAACACATTAGAAGAGATAGCAAAAAGAGACAGAGAAAAAGCTAAATTGGAAGGTGTAAAAGAAGGTGAAAGAAAAGGAAAACTTGAAGAAAGAAAAGAATTAATCATAGAAATTCTAAACCAAAGGTTTGGAGAAGATTTTGATAAAAGATTGAAAGAAAAGATCAGAAATGCAAACGAAGAAATTATAAACCAGATAAAGAAGAACATTCTAAATATTACACTAGAAGAGCTAAAAGGGTTATTGAAATAGTTGTAGAAGGGTAATTCTATACCAATCTCAAAAATTTGAGATATAATTTTTCTTTTAAAAAATATCACTCCTTTGTTGTGATTGTTTCAATGAGGAGTGATATTTTTTTGCCTTCTGACATTAGCTGTTACGGCAAAATATATGGCTCTCTTCCAAAAAGTGTCTGTTTAATTTTTTCAAGAATGCAAAAAAAATAACACAAGCACAATATCATAACTTTATTAAACTTTTTTTAATTTCTTTAGATGTGGTAAAATTATTTTGAAAGGAGCTAAAAGTATGATGGAAATTAGATACACTCCAATTGGGATAGTTCATTCCCCATTCAAAGAAACAAAAGGTACACCTATACAACCAAACGCTGCCATAGGAACCCAAGCTACAGTAGAAATCTACCCTGAATACGAAGAAGGTTTACAAGACCTCGATGGTTTTTCTCATATTATTTTATTATACCATTTTCATTTATCCAAATTTTCTGGCTTAAAAGTCAAACCGTATATGGATAACAGTTTACATGGTGTTTTTGCAACCAGAAGCCCAAGTAGGCCTAATCCTATTGGTTTATCGGTTGTTCGCTTAATAAAAGTAGAAAAGAATATACTAGAGATTCAAAATGTAGAAATAATTGATGGTACCCCTGTTTTGGATATAAAACCCTACGTACCAGAATTCACCACTAATGATGGGATAAAAATAGGGTGGCTTGAGAAAAATGTTCACAAACTGCAACAATCAAAAGACGACGGTAGATTCAGTTAAGGAGAGTTTTTGAGTTATAATATCTATGTATAAATGTATCCTTATGGGTGGGGAGTGAAATATTATATTTGGAATGTATTTACGTCTATGATCTAATGCGTTTTATTCAACTACATATTATGTTATAATATTTTTAAACAATTATTCTTTATATAGATTGATTCTTCAAGAATCTTTTGAATTAACTACAACGTAGTGTAAGAGATTCTGATGCTTTATGACTAAGTAAAAAAGTAAATAAGATACCCACTTCAGAAATAGGTCA
>NZ_AZRM01000018.1 GCF_002895605.1 Petrotoga miotherma DSM 10691 | reverse complement strand
TTCCATGGCTCTGTTATATTCAGTATCTGTTCAAAAAATTTTGGTAACTCTTTTCTCATCTGGTATCACTCCCTATATGTTTTGTGTTCTTCTACATGATACCAGATTATTTAATCATTTGTTCATATTTCATTTTTTCTACCCACACTTTTTGGAAGAGAACCTAATTTTTTAACTATTAAAAACGAGCAGATAAACCTTTATAATAAAATTGAAAAATCAAAATTTGTTGATTATTCTAAGATTGATTCTGGAGATATAATGAGTAGGTTATTGTCTGATATTGAGGAAAATGCTTATACAATGGCCCTTGTTCTACCAACCATGTGTTCTAACTTTTTAAATTTAATAGTTATTTCTATTATATTGACTTATCTGAACTGGCAACTATTTTTGATTGTACTTGCTTCTTTACCTTTCTATTGGCTTATTATAAGAAGTTCACAAACAAAATTGCAGAATTACTCAAAAATAGAAAGAAAATCTTTCGGAAAATTAACTTCTTCTATAAAAGAAAAGTTAGATGGTCAATTAATTATTAAAGTATTTGGGAAAACAAAATACTTTTCAAATTCATTTTCTATGGATGCGGAAGACTGGGCTACACAAGCGACTAAAGCAGGGATATTTCAAATAACCATTTTAAATATAGCCTTTTTTATCAGTTATGTAATTCCTGTGATTATCTTAGGATTTGGAGGATTACTTGTTATAAGAGGGAACATGTCTTTGGGAACATTAATAGCTTTTTATTCTTTTGTACCTTGGATATATGAACCCATAGGCATAATAAATGAAAATTTGGTCCAATTACAACGGGCTGAACCTCTGGCTGAAAGATTCTTTGAAATCCTCGATATGCCTGAAGAGGAAGATGAGGGTATATATCCTTTCCCTAAGGATTACGATGTCGAATACAAAAACGTCTCATTCAAATACAGAGATGAGATAGTTTTGAAAAACATAAATCTTTCCATTGGCAAAAACGAAAAGGTAGCGTTGGTAGGAACGAGTGGATCCGGCAAAAGTACGATGGTGAGTCTTCTTGTGAGATTATACGATCCCACAAACGGTAAAATACTATTGAGGAATAAAAACATAAATGATTACAAATTACAAGAAATCAGAGAAAAGATAAAGTTAGTAAGGGGTAATGAACCCTTATTCAACATGACGGTCAAAGAAAACATAATGTTGGACGATGAATTCACTGAAGAGGAATTCATGAAGGCGGTAAAGAAAGCGAAGGTAGATAAATTCATAGGGCTTTTAGATGAAGGATACGACACGGTAGTGGGAGAAAGGGGAAGTAAATTATCAGATGGGCAAAGGCAGAGAGTAGCGATAGGGAGAGCATTGATAAGGGAACCAAAGGTATTGATATTGGATGAAGCAACGTCAGGGGTAGATTCTCAAACAGAAGAAGAAATATTCGATGAATTGAAAGAATACGAGATGACTTTGATAATAATATCCCACAGATTATCGACGATAAGAAAAGCGGGCAAGGTGATACTGCTGAAAGATGGGGAGATTAGAGGAGAAGGAGCACACGAAGAGTTACTAAAAAATTTTCCCATTTACAAAGAAATAATAGAAAGTCAGTTGGTTGTATGAAAGATTAATTAGCCATTATGTTCGTAAGAGAACTAATTTTATTATTAAATGGAGGGATGAAGGATGGTAAATGCTTTTGTTGCAAATTTCAAGAAAAATTTTATTGAAATGAAGAGATATTTTTTTGACACAGTTTCTTCATTCATAATACTTTTCATCATCTTCTATCTTATATTTTTTGGATTTAAGATAGCAAGTGGACCTAATTTTGGAGATACCATAGATGGGATCATTGTGAGTTATTTCATGTGGATAATGTTTTTAGCTTCGTTCCAAGGTGTTTCATACTGGATAATTCAAGAGGCAGAAAGAGGAACTTTGGAACAACTGTTTATGTCTCCTATAAAATTTGAGTTTCAAATGATTTTTCATGTGATAAGTGATTTTTGTATAAACGTTCTAATGATAGTACCTTTAATGTATTTAGCAGCTTTTACAACAGGAAGAACTTTGAATTTCGACCTTTTTACTCTCCTCTATTTAATTATTCTTGGTTCTATTAGTGCGGTTGGTGTTGGTTTAATTCTGGGAGGAATGGCTTTGATATTTAAAAAGATTTCTTCATTCATTCAAATATGTACTTTTGCTTTCCTTGCAATTTTGATGTTTGAAGTTGATGCACTTTGGTTTGAACTTTTGCCAATGGTAAAAGCAACAGGGATGATGAGAAGAATGGCGGTTACAGGAACAAAATTTTATCAGTTCCCTATTCAAGACCACGTTATTTTGTGGATAACTGCAGCTTTATTTCTTTTGGTAGGAATAATTATATTCAGGGGTTTTGAAAAACGTGCCATGGTTAAAGGAACTCTGGGACAATATTAAAGGGTGGTGAAATAGATGAACGTTATTGAAGTTAATGATTTACTAAAAAGATACCCACAAAGAACTTCAAAAGAAATGCTTACAGCAGTAGATAAGATTTCATTTCATGTAAAAGAAGGAGAGATCTTCGCGCTCCTTGGCCCAAATGGTGCAGGAAAAACAACTACCATCAAAAGTATATGTGGCCTTCTTGTTTTCGATGAAGGAAAGATAAAAATAAAAGATTATGATTTGAAAACAGAAAGGTCTAAAGCTCTTAAACAGATAAGTGTAGTTTTGGAAGGGAGTAGGAACCTTTATCACAGGCTAACCCCAATTGAAAATATACAGTATTTTGTTGGGATCAGGGGGAAAAAGATATCGAAAAATGAAGCCTTAGATATTTTAGATTTTTTGGGAATTAAAGAAAAAGCCAACGAAGTGGTTTATACACTTTCAAGGGGAATGCAGCAAAAAACAGCCCTAGCTGTTTGTTTAGCAGCGGATACTGATGTTCTACTATTGGATGAACCTACTCTTGGGCTCGACGTAATTTCTAATGTAGAATTTAGAAGATTGTTAACAAACGTGAAAGAAAGAGGAAAGAGCATTCTACTTTCTACTCATGATATGGCATTAGTTGAAGAAATAGCTGATAGAGTTGCGATAATAAACAATGGGAAAATAGTTGTGTGTGAAGATAAGAAAAAGCTAATGGATGTATTCAGTGCAACAGGTTACAAGATTAAAGTAAGATCAGAAGATACCTTAGAGAGAGAACTTAATAAAATTGGTATTACAGAATTGACAAAAGAGGGTAACGTTTACGACCTTACAGTTGACTTAAAAACATCTTCAGAATTATATGAGGTTATTGATTTTTTCAAATCACGTAATGTAGAAATAGTGAGCATAGAAAAACAAATGGTGAATTTCGAAAAGATATTCATTTCATATACTAATGGGGATAGGGGAAGACAAAACTAAACTCTTGGCGGGATTTTATTCACTCTTTCCCGCCCACTTTTATTCTAGGGTCAAGAAATCCGTATATTAAATCTAAAATTACGATACCGCCGATGTACAAAAGAGTTGTAAAAGACAAATTACCCAAAAGAACAGGAATATCATCTTGCTGAATAGCAGCCCAAAAAAGGTTCCCCATTCCAGGCCAATTAAATATACCTTCGATTATCAATGCCCCAGAAAAAGAATCAAGCACAGATAAAACCGACATTGTTAAGATCGGTGGAGCCGAAGCTCTTAAAGCGTGCCCAAACAAAACTTTTCTTTCAGGAATACCCCTAGCCCTTGCGGAAATTATGAAATCATTCTGTAAATTTGCTAACACTATATTTCTCGATAAATATGCTCTCCCCCAAAAACGAAAAAAAACAAGCGTAGTTAAAGGTAAAATTAAATGATACACAATATCTCCAAATCTTTTTATTAAACCCTCAGGAGGCGGGATGCTAAATATACCTCCAGAAGGAAATAAAGGTAATTTGAAAGAAAAAAACATAATCATTACCAATCCAACCCACCACGTTGGAAGGCCATAAAAAATCATTGTAAGTATTGAAGTTGTTTTGTCCATAAATCCCCCAGCTTTTTGAGCCTTTTTTATTCCCAAGTATACCCCCAAGAAAATATCTATGATAATAGCGATAGTAAAAAGAAGCATAGTATTAGGTACTCTTTCTAAGATAATTTTAATAACATCAGTTTCTCCTTTAAAAGATCTTATAGACATAGATTGACCATAATTAAAAGTGACAGTATCGAACCAATCAGAAAAAATCTCAGGTAATATTGGTCCTTCCAAAAGGTAGCTATAGTGAAGTTTGAACATCACGTTGAAAAGTACAGAATACACAAAAATAATTGCAAAATAAATCATAACCCCCATTAACATCCTTTTAAAGGCGTATCTCCAATACATAAACGTAACCACCTTTATATCTTTTCATCAAAATTAAAAAACCCCACATTTGTGGGGATTTTTTAAATTTTTTCTACTTCCTGATTTATCTCTTTGTACCTATAACAGGCAACGTAATGACCGTTTGAATCTTCTACCAACTCTGGATCGTCAACATTCTCAAAACATTCAGGCTGTGCATAAATACACCTTGGATGGAATCTACATCCCTTTGGTATATTTGCTGCAGATGGAATCTCTCCCTTTATTGGCAATTCTTTTATTACGTTTTCTTTTCCAGGTAAAGGTTCTGGTACTGCTTCTATCAAAGCTTTAGTGTAAGGATGTAAAGGTCTTTCAATTATTTCGTCTGCATCGCCTAACTCAACTATTCTTCCAAGATACATAACAGCTATCCTGTCGCAAAAATATCTAGCGGTTGATAAATCATGAGTTATGTAAAGATACGTAAGACCTAAATCCTGCTGAACCTCTTTCATCATGTGGAGAATTTCTGCCCTAGTTGATAAATCGATCATAGAAACTGGTTCATCGGCTATTATGAAATCTGGAGAAAGAACTAAGGTTCTTGCGGTTGCAACCCTTTGTCTTTGCCCTCCACTGAGCATGTGAGGATATCTATCCATGAACTCCTCAGGGGGTGTTAACTTTACTTCATTTAGAACATTTTTTGCTATATTTTCAATTTCATAAGGATCTTTGGTTTTGTTATGAATGATCAAGGGTTCCGCCAAAACATCTCTTACCCTAAACCTTGGGTTCATCGAAGAGTAAGGGTCCTGAAAAATCATTTGTACATCTTCTTTATACTTCTTAATTTCGTCAGTGGAAGATAAAGAAGTAACATCTTCACCCTTAAATATTATTTGGCCCTCTGTGGGTTCTTCTAATTTCATCAATAACCTACCCGTAGTTGATTTTCCGCAACCAGATTCTCCAATTAAACCAAATATCTCTCCCTTTCTTATATCAAAACTTACACTATCCACGGCTCTAACCCATCTTCGTTTACCTTGAAATACTTCTGAAATGGTTCTTCGCAAGGGAAACCATTTTTTCAAATTTTTAACAGTCATTATGATTTCATCATTCATCAAAACACCTCCAACAAGCTGCAAAATGTCCGGGTTCAATTTCCTTTAATGGTGGTTCTTCTACTTTACATCTATCGAAAGCAACCGGACAACGCTCATGGAATCGACATCCACTGGGTGGATTGAGTAAATCAGGTGGTACACCTGGTATAAAAGCAAGTTCTTCAACTTTTTTATGTAAACGAGGTGTAGCTCCCAGTAAACCTTTTGTATATGGATGTGCTGGCCCCTGGGGACCATAAATGTGATGGTTCTCTCCTATTTCAGCTATCTTACCTGCATACATCACCATTATCCTGTCTGCTACTTCCGCTTCGGTAGCTAAATCATGGGTTATAAAGATAAAAGACAAATTAAGCTCTTTTTTTAGTCTTTTCAAAAGGTTTATTATTTGAGCTTGAACGACAACATCTAACGCTGTAGTAGGTTCATCGGTGATGATCACTTTGGGTTCTAGAAACAATGCCGTGGCTATTACTACACGTTGTTTCATACCTCCTGATAATTCATGAGGATATCTCTTTAAAATATCTTCTGATAACCCCACCTGATTTAAATATTTTTTAATTATGGCGAAAGCCTTATCTTCTTCCATTTCTCTATGGGTTTGAAGGGTTTCCATCATCTGTTTTTTAATGGTGTAAACTGGCGTCAAACTATTCATGGCCCCTTGAAAAACCATAGAAATCTTTTCCCATCTAACTCTTTTACGTATAACAGATTCTTTTAAGGGAACTATATCTTCACCATCTATATTAATCTCTCCACTTACAATTTTGCCTGGAGGGCTTGGCATTCTCAAAAGTCCCATGCCCAACGTTGTTTTACCACATCCAGACTCTCCAACAAGCCCTAAAGTTTCCCCCTCTCTGAGAGAAAAACTCACATCGTCCAATCCTTTTACAACACCTTTTCTTGTATAATAATACACTTTTAAATTTTTAACATTTAAAATTTCATTCATTCATATCTACCTCGTTCTCAATTTTGGATTTAAGATGGTGTCCATTGCAAAACCTAAAAAGGCAAAAGTCATACCTACTAAAGCGATAGCAATTCCAGGAGGTACAACCCACCACCAAAGACCGTTTGTTACGGCTCCGCCGTTCATGGCATCGTGGAGAATTTGCCCCCATGTAACTATTGTGGCATCTCCTAAACCAAGCAAACTAACGGTTGCCTCGTAAAGAATAGCGTTTGGAACATTCAAGGCCATACTTGCAAAGGCATATGGAATCAAGATCGGAACCATATGTCTGAAAATTATTCTTCTATGCGAAGCGCCTAAAGCTTTTGCAGCTTCAACATATGTCTCCTCTTTTATTTGTAAAGCCATGCTTCTCACTGTTTTAACAGGGCCTACCCAAAAAAACAAACTCATCATAAGAATAAGGCTCCAAATAGAGGGCTTAAATATTGCTGATAAAACAATTAAAACAGGAAGAAGAGGTATGTTGATAAAAATTTCCCAGATTCTTTGCATTATAGAATCAACTATACCGCCATAATATGCAGAAACAACTCCATAAATTACTCCTACTGACACTGAAATTGCAGATGTCATAAGCCCTATGAACAAAGCCCACTTTATGCCTGCTACTAATCCACTCCAAACATCTCTTTTAGAGTTATCTGTACCTAGTAAACCAGAAACGCTTCCAGAAACAACTAACCTTGTATCTTGTATAGCAGTATCCTCAGTCATTTTTATTAGATTAATATTTAGCTTGTATGTCCCATTTAATGGAGTTGGATTTGAAAAAAGCTCACCATTGGCTTGTGAAAAAAGTACAGTATTTACATCAACCCTCGGCGGTAAATTTTGCACATATCTCCTAGCAAAACTTTGAACGTTGTTATTTGCTTCATTAATAATCGATATTCTAAAGTCTTTTTCCGTGTTCGAACTGAAACTTTTGTTCACCAGGCTGATTTTATTACCATCTGGACGTTCCAAAACAATATTCAAACTAAAGTTACCTTTAAAGGCCCCTCTATATATTAAATCAACGGGCGGAACGTCATAATCGTACTCATACTCTATAACTGTACTTAATTGAGTTATTGGGCCAGAAATATTTTGTTCTGTATATTCTAAATCCTCAATATATTCAGTCGGTGTATAATCCTTTTGAGAAAACCAATTTATCCAAACTGGCGGGACACTTCGAGGGTTATCTTCCCAATATGTAATATCCCTCCACCTTGTAGAAGCTTCGGGAAATGGGATTAAAAATTGTTCAAAAACAACTAAAACTATAAAAAGAAGTAAAAGAATAATTCCAGCTATACCAAATTTAACTTGCTTAAACTCATCCCAAAAATCTTTTAACTGCTTAGCAGCACGTTTTGTTTTATTCACGCTTTCCCACCAACTTTTATTCTAGGGTCTAAGAAGCCGTATATCAAATCCAAAACAACGATACCAGAAATGTATATCAGCGTTGTTATAGAAAGGTTACCCAAAAGGACAGGAATATCGTTCATCTGAACCGCTGCCCAATAAAGGTTCCCCATTCCAGGCCAACTGAATATACCTTCAAACACCAGAGCACCAGAAAAAGAAGCTAACAACGATAAAAGTGACATAGTTAAAATAGGAGGAGCAGAGGTCCTTAGAGCATGACCATATAAAACGGATCTTTCAGGGATACCTCTTGCCCTTGCGGACATTATGAAATCTTCTTGAAGATTTCCTAAAACTATATTTCTAGTTAAATAAGCTCTTCCCCAAAACCCGATGAACACTAAAGTAATTACAGGTAAAGCCATATGGTATAAAGTATCAAGTAATCTTCCAAAAAAGGTTGTTGGAGGAGGGACACTGTTCATACCTCCTGATGGGAAAATAGGTATTGCAAATGCGAATAACATAATCATAACCATTCCAAACCACCAAGATGGCAGACCGTATACCCCCATGGTGATTATAGAAGTAGTCTTATCCATCATCTTTCCAGCTTTCTGAGCCTTTTTTATGCCCAACCATACACCTATCAGAATATCGATAATTATCGCGGTAGTGAACAACATCAAGGTATTGGGAATTCTTTCTAAAACTATTTTAAGAACATCCGTTTCACCTTTAAAAGATCTCATTACAGTTGACTTCCCATAATTGAAAGTCAACGTATCGATAGCCCTCCAAAAAATTCTGGAAAGTATAGGGTCATCTAAGTGGTACAATTGACGAAGCTCACCGATCCTTCTCTGCCTATATTCTACCAAATATTCAGGATCTGTTCCTACCTGTGACATCTTCATCATTTCACCGTTTACTTGCTCGACTATTTGACTATTTAACGTCTGATCCATTACCGTGTTAAATAAGGCTGAATATATGAAAATGATTACAACATAGATAACAACACCCATCAATATTCTTCGAACAGCATATCTCCAATACATACGGTTAATCACCTCTGTATATAATTCAACTTTTCTAAAAATAGGCTCCCATAAGGGAGCCCGTAAACTTTAAAAATTACTTTTTAGAAGATTAATACACAACGATTGTTGTTGAATAAGTGGATGGAATTGCTCCTTCCGATCTTGCAGTTACTACAACCGCATAAGTACCAGGTTCTAATGTATTAAGCACGTCTCCGGGTATAGTTGCAACAAATGTTCCAGCTGTTTCTACTTCAGCCTTGAAAGTTTTTGGTCCTTCCGGTGTGATCAAGGAAACTTCTACGTCCCCTTGAGGAGCGGGGGAATATGTATCGTATGGGTAAAGAACCTCAGATACATAGATCGTAACCGGTAGGTCTAACCCTCTTATAGCAGCAAAAGCAAGATCTATACTATCAACGTTCAGTCTAACCGTTTCAAAGTACTCATTCCAGTATCCACGTTCGAATGGGTATCTCTCATCTCTAACAGCCGTTAATTCGACAAAACGTGCACTTGGATCATATTTCGTCATCTTGAAAGAACCGTTCCCTATATAAGCATGGTTGTATTCATTGACAAAATCAAGTGCTGCTTGGTATCTTTCAACAGCTTCGTCGGGTGTAATCATATCTTCAATGTAAATAGGTACGTACCTTTCATCGATCATCTTTTGTAGTTCTGCTTTAATATCGTTAACCGTTGCAGGCTCAAGTACATCCACTTCGTAGACGTTCCCACCTGCGGCTGTTGATGAGAATGTGTACTCTCTTCCTGACACTCCTCCATGTTCAACCAATCTTGTCAAAGCTTCAACAATTTCCCAAGAAACACCTATTGGTTGTCCTGATTCAGAAACTGTCCAATCAGGGGCCCCCCAAGAAGCTAAGTACATATCATCAACTGGGAAGTTGTAATCAAACCATACCGTTATTGAACCATCTTCATTTACTTTTCTTGCAACCTCAACTTCTAATCCAGGCATTGCGGAAGCAGAGTAAGTTGCATCGTACCTTGAATCACCTTGTCCAGAATCAACTGAAAGGTCCCATGAATAGGATCGTTCATACATGTAATCCAGTAAACTTTCAGAGACCCCATGGTTCCAAACACCGTATATTATATCGTAAGTACAAACACTAATAGATGTAACGCCTGGTCCTACAGGTACCCATTTTTTACTGTCAGGATCAACTCTAAGAGCATCCTCGGGAACCTCTATTAAACCAACCATTTCACCATTTTCATCAATTTCAAATTTGGTGTCCAACGTATCCATCCTTGGAACAACTTTTGCAGGTGTAAGATCAGCTGAAGCTGGACTTTCAAACATCCCGTAGTCGTACATGTTCGAAGCAACGTTTATGGAATACATATCGTTGAATCCATCCGTTCCTATTGGATCCCAAGCCCCCATGAACAAAGATCCTTGGGCAGAGAATTGAGTGACCCTCAAAACTCGATCAACCGTATCCGCTGTTAAAATCGACCACTGATTGAGTCCGTCTCCAAGTCCGTATACCATTCGTCTGTTGAATCTATCTTTGTTCGCAACATAGAAGTCTTCTTGGTAGGTCAGATATATTCTAACGGAATCTCTTATACCCAGTTCAGTTGCCCTCAGAATCATATCCCAATACTCTTCTTCTGTTGCAAAATTCCCTGAATAAACCTTTTGAGTTAGCTCATCGATCTCATCTTGTTCATAATTCCAAAATGTTGGCTCTTGACCTCCTGGCATATTAGCATACCAAGGTGCATACATTTGGGCAACAATATGGTGCCAGTACTTTCTCGTAGCACCTGCACCCCAACCTTCCGTGTATATATGCCATTGTAAGTCTGCAGGGTTTGAGTAATAAGCGATATCCACTGCTGCATATCTGTCTATTTCTAACCTTTCAACCTTTATACCAGCTTTTTCAATTTGATCGGCTATGTATCTACCTGCTGGCAACCTTCCTGTAGGATCGTCTACACGAATTAAGAACTTCAACGTGACTGGTTGTCCATCGAAAGTCCACCATTGACCGTCCTTTACCAACCTTCCTTTATTTTCAGGCAAATTGGCAGCTTCATTCATAGCGTTTTCTATCATTTCAAGAGCTAGCTCTTGGTTACCTTCAGGAGTAAAACCCATTGTTGCGGTTATATCAAGGTACGGTTGTGTACCCGGCTGTCCTGGGGTTGCCATCGTATACATTACTCCACCTGCACCTTGAAGAATCTCGTCGACTAAATACTGTCTATTGATTAGGAAGTTCATAGCAAACCTTACTTCTTGAATCGCCAACGGATTAAAATACTCCACGCCGTCAACATTCACCGTATAGGGAGGCTCGTTTGGTATAGGATTGAGTAATAAAGACCAAGAACCTGATGGAATGTTGTAAATATCTAAATTTTCAAGCACTGATTGGGGCAAAGAATTAATCACTGGAGCCCCCACGCCGTATAAAAAGACATCTACGTTTCCAGCTGCGACATCTTGTATTGCGACATCTTGTTGCATTCTCACATCGAAATACACTTTATCCGGCATAGGTCCCTTTTCTGCTAAGGCAAAAGCAGAAATCAAAACAAAAGTAACCAACAAAAAAGTTGCTACTTTCCTCATAATACCCCTCCTTTAAGATTTGTAAAATCCAAATTGAAACCAACTTACCCACAACAAAAACTTAAAATTACAATATATTGTTACTACTTAACAATATTTTCAATCCCATAAACAATTATAGTAAAGTTTACAGAGATTGTCAAGTAGAAAAAAACTAATTAACAGTAATCCAAGGTGTTTATTGCCAATTATTCCCAAATAATGAAGAAAATTTCAATAATGCTAACTTTTTCAAATTTTCAATTAATTTCTTGGTATTTACAAAGATAGGAACTTAAATCTTGAAGGCGCTTTCTTAACTAAAGAAAACTCTCCCCACTTTTTTAAGTTTAAATAGTAATTGTAGCTAATTTTGGAAAGAATGGTTTGATGTTCGAGAGGTTTGAAAAAATGGTGGACTCATGCTGGTGGGCATAATAAAAAACCCCACAAAGTACGTGGGGTTTATATTAATTACAAGCCTAAGGCTCGTGGATCCAATGCATCTCTTATAGCATCTCCGAATAAATTGAAGGCAAGAACCGTTATGATGATAAACAATCCTGGTAAAAGTACCCAAGGGTAATTGGTTAAAACTTGGATATCCTGAGCCTGAGAAAGCATCAATCCCCAAGAGGCTCCAGGTTCTGTTACTCCCACACCCAAGAAACTGAGACTAGCCTCTCCTAAAATATATCCTGGAATGGATAACGTGGCCGAAACGATTACGTAAGTATAGGTATTCGGTAATAAATGGTTCCAAATCACTTTTCTTGGAGGATATCCTATTGCAATAGCTGCTTGAACAAACTCTGTTTGTTTCAAACCCATAGTCATCCCTCTTATAACCCTTGTCATTGCAGGCCAACCAATAAAAGATAAAATCACGACTATCAAAAGATACCGAATCTCTGGAGAGATACCTGTAGGCAAAACAGCACTTAAAGTTAATATCAAATAAAGGCTAGGGATCGACATCAATATTTCCGTAAACCTCATAGTCACTTCGTCTATCCATCCTCCAAAGTATCCTGCCAAACCGCCTAAAAAAATACCTATTGTAAATGTTAATAATATTCCAATCAACCCTATAGAAAGGGAAATACGGGAAGCAAAGAATATCCTACTGAAAATATCCCTTCCATATTGGTCTGATCCCCATACATACAGTATCCCATCGTTTGAAAAATAATCGGACAGCGAAGGTAATTTTGGCTTTTCAACTCCAAATAAATGTAAATTTGTTGGGAAAAGCCCTAAAAGCTTGTAATCCCACGAATGAATAAAGAATTCGATAGGATAATTTTTCAAATTAACCGCTTGCAAATCTGAAGGGGTCAATACAACAGGCATAAAATCAAAATAAACATTTATTTCTTCCAAAGTTGTGAAAGTATCTATACTGATAATTTCCTGATTTCTTATTTTAGGAGCGTATCTATAATCACTTTTGTAAGTATTAATTGCCATACTTCTATTATCTTCGTTAACAACAATCGTCTCTCCACTCAAAAGTTTTGAAAATTTAACGTTATAAAGGCCATCTTCAACTGAAACTGGACCATTTAAGTTTTCTTCTTTAGTAAAATAAGATAAAGGAATCAAATTCTGATCGTATTTACGATTGGTTGCTAATTCAATGTACTCCCCATCTGCAGTTTTCGCCATGATGGTATTTTTAAATGTATAAGTAATATCTGAAACTGTTGCATTGTATGTTGGATTGTATACACCCAATTCAAAGGTAGTTAAATTACCCGTTTCGGGATCCTTTGCCTTAATTATATCCAAATGGGTTGCTTCTACATAATCACTTTGGTATGTTATTGGATCTCTTTCACTCATATACAGATAAGTGTGAGGGCCAACTCTTTCTCCAGTGAATAAATCTTTTCTATAAATCGTAGAAGGAGGAGCAAATCTATACTGAATATGGTTATTAAATGGATTCATTGGAGAGACAAAATCTGCAAATATAGCCAGTAAATATAAAATGATCAATACAACAAGTGATATCATTCCCAATTTATGCCTTCTTAATGCCCTCCAAATAAGTGCAGGGGTTGACATGAATTCTCGCTCAAAAAGTTCTTCGTCGTTTTGTGTGTTTTGAGGTGTGTTCTTCAAATTATTCTTCTGCTTTTTTCTCACTTAAAAATCCCTCCAATTTAAGCACTCATTCTTAATCTGACACGAGGATCAGATGCAGCAAGTAAGATATCAGCGATCAAATTACCAGTAATTAAAAGAATACCTTGCAAAAACAAATTGGCCATTACCAAATAAATATCTTGCTGGAATATCGCATCCCTCATCAACGATCCTAAACCTGGCCATGAAAACACGTATTCCGTTATCAACGCACCACCCAATATCGTAGATAGGCTGAATCCCAGTGAGGTAATGACAGGATTGATAGCATTTCGCAACGTATGCTTGTAAATGACAACGTCTGAAGGCATCCCCTTTGCCCTTGCAAACTCAGCATAATCTTGGTTCATCTCATCTAACATCTGGCCTCTCATAACACGCATAGTTCCAGCAAGAGATGCCGTTCCCAAGGTAACTACAGGACCAGCCACATGCCAGAAAAAATCAGCTATTTGTTTGTACCAAGGAAGATTAGCAAATTCTCGTGATAGCATCCCACCGATTGGAAATATCCCGGTATTTGCGGACCACATTAACCATAATAACGCAAAAAAGAAGTTCGGAATTGAAATGCCTATGAGTCCAAGAGTTGAAAGAGATTGGTCTGCAAATTTGTATTGGTGAAGCGCTGCTGTTATTCCTAAAGGTATACCAATCCCCCAGGTAAAGATAAAAGTTGTCACTCCCAATAAAAGTGTGGCTTCTAGTCTTCTGAGCATCACCTCCCAAACACCTATTTTATAGACGAAAGAGTATCCCCAATCTCCTTTTAGAATGTTTCCTAGCCATATAAAATACTGAGTTACAGGATTTTTATCTAACCCATACAATGTCTCTAATTCTTGAATCTTCTCGCGACTAATATTGGGGTTTATTCTATATGTATCTAAAAAATCACCGGGAGCCAATTGCATTACAAAAAATGAGATAACCGATACTCCTAACAACACAGGTATAGCAAGAATAAGTCTTCTAACTATATACTTAAGCAAAATTGAAGCCTCCTTACTATGATTTTAAAAAGGCAGAAGGTTTCCCTTCCGCCCTTTTTTACCAAACCTAAAAATTACTGTTCTTTCCAGGCGTACTCAATTTTCCACAAACCTGGTGAGTAGGAATAACCGTAAGGGTTAATCGTTCCATACTTCTCTACAGGATACAAATGTAAGGTATTTTTATGCATGTTCAAGTAATTCTGCGAAATTGTATAAACTAAGATCTGATTCTCTGAAATCAACATTTGCCATTCGTCCCAAAGTTTTTGGAGCTCATCTTTATCTAAAATTGAACGTTGAACTCTCATAATCTCGTCAATTCTTTTTTCAGCAGGGTGTACCCAATATTCATTTGGATCAACCCATTCCATAACTTCGGGAGACCAATTCCAGAAGTGTAATCCACCATCTAATAACCAAACATTTGTACTCCATCCAGGATCGTCTCCTCCGACTAATCCAATGATAATTGCATCCCAGTTAGCTGAGTACATTCTCTGAACCATCGCATTGAACTGTATAGGTCTGTAATTAACTTTGATCCCTAGTTTTGCTAAGGAATCAACTAAAATAACAGCAATTTCGTTTCTCACCGTATTTTCTCCGTTGGTGTTCAATTCAAATTCGACGACGTTTCCATCCCAATCGACTAATTCACCTTTATCATTCCAATTGAAACCTGCTTCTCTTAGTAATCTCTGTGCTGTAACCAGAGAATATCTGAATCCCAACTCCTCGATTTCAGGGTTGTAGAAAGCAGAAGAATTAGTTCTTGGGCCATAGCAAGGTACGGCTAAACCGTTGTACAGTGTTTCTATAATAGTTTGTTTATCAAAGGCATACGCTACAGCTTTTCTGAAATTATCGTTTCTGAACCATTCTCTATGAACAGGATCAGCTGCGTTGAAATTGAAAGCCACAAAGTTTGACCCGGCGGTTGCTGGTCCTACTATTACATTCCATCCCTTCTCCTCCGCTTGAGCTCTCAAGGCTGGGAAATCCTTAGCAGCAGGACCATGCATATCTACTTCTCCTGCCTCAAATCTCAACCTTGCAACATTGGTGTCTGTCACTATTTCGAAGACAATTCTATCTAAGTAAGGAAGTTGGACACCGTCTTTTGCCTTTTCAAAGTAGTATGGGTTTCTTTCTAGAACTACCCTAACTCCTTCGGTGTACTCTGTAACTTTAAAGGGGCCAGCAACTACGAGTTGATCAACTTGTTCTACCGTCCAGGTGGATTGGAAGGTTTCGGCATCGGTTACTTTGTCCTCTAAAACGTGTTTTGGCATTATTGGGAATCCACCGACTGTTTCAAGCCCAAATCTGAATACTGTCGGATATTTGAACATGATTCTATTACCTTCGACAGTTAATTCTGGGAGATTACCTTCAGCGTCCATATAAACATCGTTACCATCTGCCGTTAAATCTGGGACTATTATCTTTTCCCATGTGAACACTACATCGTCAACGGTTAATGGATGACCATCGGACCATTTTACCCCTTCTCTCATCTCAAACCAGTAAAGTGTACCTCCATCTTCTGTACGTTCTACTCCCCAATCTTTTGCAAGTGACGGTTGTGTAGGTTGCCCATAAAAATCGCTACCAAGTAACGACACGTCACCCTGATTGATGATGATAGAAGATGATGTTTCCTGAGCCCAGTAAGTATTTAAAGTTTTTGGGCCAGAAGTTGTTGCAAGGTATAAGGTTCCTCCTCTTTGACCACCTTCCACATCGGCAATAAGCCATTCGGGGTTGTAAGCTTCTTGCGCAAAAATCGTCAAAGCGCTTAAAGCAACGACTAAAAGTACTAACAACTTTCTCATGTGAATCCCTCCTTTAAGTTATTTTACTAACTTACCCTCTTTTTCTTGTGATAAACCTCTATCTTTATTCTCTTTGTATAAGAAACAAGCAACATAATGGTTTTCGTTTATTTTATAATAGTCGGGGTAATCTTTTTTGCATATATCCATAGCATAGGGACATCTTGGGTTGAAAAAACATCCCTTCGGCCTGTTAACTGGACTTGGTACTTGACCTTTAACCAAAAACTTTTTTCTATCTCTTCGTTTTCTTGGATCTGGAAGAGGGGCGGCATTTAGCAAAGCTTGGGAATACGGATGTAATGTTCTATCAAATATTTCTGAGCCATCTCCATACTCAACTAATCTTCCAAGGTACATTACACCAACATGGTTTGAAATGAACCTAACAACCCCTAAATCATGAGAAATAAATAGATATCCAACGTTGAACTCACTCTGTAAAGACTTTAAAAGATTGATTATCTGTGCCTGTACTGAAACATCTAATGCAGAAGTAGGCTCATCCAGGATGATCAACTTTGGATCTAAAATAATCGCACGTGCGACAGCTACCCTTTGTCTTTGCCCCCCAGAAAATTGATGAGGGTATCTGTCAGCATGGTAGGGTTTCAAACCAACTTTTTTCAACATATCAAGCGCAATATTTTTTGCTTCTATTTTATTTTTTGCCATCTTGTGAAACAAAAGCGGTTCAATCAACGTTTGTCCTACCGTCATTCTTGGATTCAAAGAAGATGTAGGATCCTGAAATACTATTTGAACATTTCTTCTAAAATCCGCTCTTTTTCTATCTATATCTTTAAACATATAATCAAAAAATTTTTCCTTTCCATTATCGTAGTAATATTGGATATACTTTCTCTCTTCATCTTCAAGATTTTCAAGAACCTTCTCTTTGCTCTCTAACTCTTCTTCTAATTCATGAGCGTATTCAATGTACTCTTTTTCCAAATACTTTGCCCCAGCTCTTTTACTCATAAAATAATGAGAAGTTTCTTCTCCGTTTAAAAAAATCTTACCCGAAGTAGGATCTTCCAACCTCAAAATCGTTTTACCAATCGTTGTCTTTCCACAACCTGACTCTCCAACCAAACCATAAGTTTCATTTATATCTAAATTTAAATCGATCCCATCCACTGCTTTAATGTACCCGACCGTTCTATCTATTAAAAACCCCTGTTTAATCGGGAAATATTTTTTTAGATTACGGACTTTTAAAAGCATCAAAGAGCCTCCTTTTTATCTATCACATCGTCATAATGAAGAGGAGTAGAATCAGATAAAGGATTAAAACATCTTAGGTAATGATTTTCTTCAACTTCTTTTAACTCAGGCCATTCTTTCCTACATTTTTCAGTGGCATAGGGGCATCTTGGTAAAAAAGGACACAATGGTGGAGGATCCAGCATAACAGGAGGTTGCCCTTTTATCGGGTTCAATAGATCTACCTTTATATCGTGCCTCGGTATACAGGAAAGCAGGGCATGGGTATATGGGTGCATAGGTTTTTCAAAAAGTGTATAAATATCGGCCATTTCCATCTGTGTACCACCATACATTACGATAACCTTGTCGGCTACTTCAGCTATTACAGAGAGGTCATGGGTTATGTATATCATTCCCATATTATACTCTTGTTGCAAATCTTTCATCAACTCTAAAATTTGGGCTTGAATAGTAACATCCAAAGCGGTTGTAGGTTCATCAGCGATTAAAATTTCTGGATTACAAGAAAGGCCTATAGCTATTACTACCCTTTGCCTTTGTCCACCTGAAAGTTGGAAAGGATAGTCATCGATTCTTTCGGCTGGATTGGCAATCCCTACATCATCTAAAAGTTTTATAGCCCTTTCCCTGGCTTCTTCTATGGATACATTTTGGTGAAAAACAATGGTTTCGATCATCTGATCTGCTATTGTAAACATTGGGTTCAAAGAAGACATTGGGTCCTGAAAAACCATCCCTATATGCTTCCCTCTTATCCTTGTAAAATCTTTCTGTTTTAATTTTGCCAGATCAACGAACTCTTCCTTACCGTCTTTACTGAATTCGTTGGTTTTAAATAATATCTGACTTTCTTTGGTAATATAGCCTGGGCTTTTTATCATCCCCATTACCGATTTCATAGATACACTTTTGCCCGATCCCGTTTCTCCAACGATCCCTAAAGTTTCATTTTTACTCAAAGTAAAGGAAAGTTGATTAACAGCTTTGATCGTTCCTTCTGCTACAGGAAAGTGAGTGCTCATATTTCTAACGTCTAAGATGATATCATTCAATATATTCACCTCATAACTCAAAATTTTGCTGTCTTTAGAAGTTCTAAAGCTTGTGTTAGCGCCCCTCGGCCCCGCTCCCACCAATAAGGAAAAAACCTACTCACAACAAACTCTTAGAATTACAATATATTATTACTACTTAACTATATTCTCGATACAATTATAGTAAAGTTTACAGAGTTTGTCAAGTAGAAAAAAACTAATTAACAGTAATCTACAGGATTTATTGCCAATTATTCCCGAATAATGAAGAAAATTTCAATAATGCTAACTTTTCCAAATCTTTATGAAAAAAATTTCATGAATCGTTGTTCAATAATTTTTCTTGTCTTTCCAGAGATCTTTTAATCGTTCTTTTATACGCTTTTCAATTCCAATTTCCTTTGGCGTGAAAAATTGGGTATTTTCAAAACCTTCTGGCATGTAACTTTCCCTAACGAAACCTCCATAATCGTGAGGGTACTTGTACCCATCTCCAAAACCTTGTTTTTTCATTCTTTTGTTCAAAGGATTTATCAATTTAGATGGAACCTCGAAATTATTTTGGCTTATAAACTCTTTGGCTTTAGCGTAGGCAATGTATGCTGAATTGGATTTTGGTGATGAGCATAGATAAATTGTAGCTTCAGATAATGGAAGATAACATTCGGGGTAACCAACATGTTCAGTAGCTATCATAGCTGATACGGCTATGTTTAAGGCATTAGGATCAGCCAAACCAACATCTTCGGCAGATAAAATAACCATCCTTCTTGCTATATACATCGGGTCCTCACCGCTTTCAAGCATATAAGCAAGGTACAACAAGGCCGCATCCACATCGCTACCTCTCATACTTTTTATATATGCCGAAATGAAGCTGTATTTTGCGTTTTTATCGTAAGTTAGTCGATACCCGGTGAAATCTTTTAGAAATTCTAAGTCAATTGAATTGATCCCAGCTTCATTTGCTGTTTCTATTAAATTCATTATCCTTCGGAGATCTTTCCCAGCATATTCTATCAGTGCTTTGCGTGCCTCTTTTGAAATTTTTAAATCTTTGTAATAATCTTCTATTTGTTGGAATAATTTTTCATAATCGTCAGTAGTTAGTTCTTTAGTTTTAAAAACTAATACCCTCGATAACAAAGCAGGATTGACACTAATAGCTGGATTTTCTGTTGTCGCACCTATGAGAGTTAAGTCTCCCGTTTCAACACTTAAAAGTAAGGTATCTTGTTCGGCTTTATTCAATCGATGTATTTCGTCGACAAATAATAATTTGGGTTTTGAAAAAAGATTATCTTTTTGCTCTATTATGTCCTTAATTTTTTTCTTTCCTTCTATAGCCCCTGAAATAGAAAAAACATCGTAATAATCTTTTATTTCGTTTATTAAAGCCCTTACAATCGTAGACTTACCGCTGCCAGGTTCCCCATATATAATGAAAGATCTAACCTTTTTATTCTTTATCCAGGTTTTAAGTATTTCTTTCAACTTTTCGTTACCCAGTACCTCGTCAACCTTTTTTGGTCTAATTATCTCATAAAGAGGTTGTGTACCACTCAATAGTGTTTTCCACCCCTTTTTCTAAATCGTATTTAGGCTCCCATCCTAAAATACTCTTTGCCTTAGCATTCGAAAGTAAGCTTATCTTCACATCCCCATCTCTTTCTGGCTTATAAACCGGATTATTTTCATAGCTTGTTTTCCTTTTCATCACTTCAAAAAGATCATTTACAGTTGTCTTTTTGTTGGTTGAGATATTTATCGTCTCTTTATCCGCTTTATTTATTGATAAAAAGTTGGCTTCAACGACATCAAAAACATGTACAAAATCTCGTACCTGTTCTCCATCACCGTAAATAACTATCTCTTTTTTCTCAACCATATTTTGAGTAAAGATTGCCACTACCCCTGCTTCTCCTTTAGGAGTTTGTTTTGGGCCATATACGTTCGCATATCTCAATGTAGTGTAATTCAGATCATATTGGTGTGAATAAAACTCAATGTATTTTTCGCAAGCAAGTTTTGAAATCGCATAAGGACTAATAGGATGTGGACAATAATCTTCTGAAGTGGGAATAGGAGCGTTATCACCGTAAATAGCTCCTCCTGTAGAAGAAAATACGAACTTTTTAATCCCATACTTAACGGATAATTTCAATAAATTCAAAGTACCCATCACATTAATTTCCGCGTCCCAGTTTGGGTCTTTAACAGAATCGGGAACAGAGATCTGTGCCGCTAAATGAAAAACATAATCAAACTTGTGTGTTTCAAATATTTTCTCCAAAACATTATAATCTCTAATATCTTGTTGGTAAAAAAGAGGCAAAGGTGACAAGAATTCTACATTTCCTGTGGAAAGATTATCGATAACAATTACGGAATGGCCTTCTTTTATCAATCTGTCAACTAAGTTTGAACCTATGAAACCCGCACCGCCAGTAACGAGGATTCGATATTTGTTTTTATCAACCATATTTTACCTCCAAAAGTGATAATGATTTAGCGCCCTTTCACCCCGCAGCCCGCCCATGAGCTTTAAGGGGCTTTGCCCCTTAAGATCCCCAAAATCAAAGTTCGTTTTAAAAAAATTTTTTGCACAAGGCTGCAAAAGGGCTTCGCCCTGTGACTCTCTCAAAAACTTATTTTTGAGAATTTATTGTCGCTCCCCACCCTCTAAGGAAGGGATTTTTCCCCCTTTCACCCCGCAGCCCGCCAGGTCCCACCCTATAACATGTTTCTTCCTCATCAGAAAGAGGATCTTTGGTCGCTTAGATTCCTCCTGCCTACCCACAAAGAAGGAAAAAGAACTTGATACTGTGCCCCCTGTTATATTTATTATAACACCATATTTCTTTTAATGTATTTTTCAATATAAAATAGATTAGATTAAAAAATCTGCTAACATATGGGACTTTTATGTTATAATTAATTTTAAGCCTTTTGAACCTTCCCCAAATTTTAGAAACTGTGGGTAGGCTCTATGGCAAAGCCTTTCCTCAGCTAGGTTGAGTCCCACAGATTCCTACCTTAGAAGGGCGGGCTGCGGGGC
>NZ_AZRM01000017.1 GCF_002895605.1 Petrotoga miotherma DSM 10691 | reverse complement strand
GCGGGGCGAAGGGGCGCTATATAAGAGCTTTTCAAGGTAGTAAATTGAATTCAAGAAGGTGGATAAATGAGTAAAATATATTTAGAAAAAGTCTCTTTAGAAAACGCTAAAGAAGAATATTTTAAGATTTTCAAAGATTATTTTGTTGAAACAGAGAATATTAAAGTTGAAAATTCTAGCGGTAGAGTTACAGGAGAAGCTATATATGCAAAAAGGTTTGGGCCACATTATTATGCTTCCGCAATGGATGGTATAGCGGTTAAAGCTTCAAATACATATGGAGCCAGTAAAACGAATCCATTAATGTTGAAAAAAGGGTTAGATGCGGTTATAGTTGATACTGGAGATCCGATTCCAGAAGGATTTAATGCGGTTATAAAGATAGAAGAAATAAATGATGAAGGCGATTTTTACATAATAGAAAAAAGCGCTACACCATGGCAAAATATTAGAGCTATTGGAGAAAGTGTGATGAAAGGGCAATTAATGTTCCCGGTAAATCATATGATACGGCCTTATGATGTGGGAGCTTTATTAGAAGCAGGTGTGAAAGAAATTAATGTCAAAAAAAAGCCTTTGATAGGGATCATTCCAACGGGTGATGAAATTATCCCTCCCAATCAGGAACCAGAAAAAGGCCAACTTGTTGATTTCAATTCGACTATAATGAAGCTTTATGGCGAACAATGGGGAGCAAAAGTTTCAATCACAGAGATCCTCCCTGACAAATATGAAGATCTCAAGAAAAAAGTGTTGGACGAGGTAGAGAAAAACGATATTTTGGTCATTATAGCTGGTTCTTCTGCCGGTAGGGAAGATTATACTGAGAAAATTTTAAATGAGGTGGGAAGAGTAATTGTGCATGGCATTAATATAATGCCAGGTAAACCTGTTATTCTAGGTATTATAAAAGGCAAGCCGGTAATTGGTATACCTGGTTATCCCCTCTCTGCGTTGCTGAATTATTATATTTTTGTACGGACACTTGTGTATCAGATGCAAAGTTTGGGCGTTCCAGAAATGCCATATATAAATGCGGTTGTTCGTAGAAAAGTTCCTTCACAAGTTGGGTTGGAAGAATTTTTAAGGGTTAATTTAGCTTTTATTGAAGGAGAATACGTAGCTGTTCCTAGAAAAAGGGGATCGGCTGCCATGGAGTCACTGGTGAATGCAGATGGTATTATGCCTGTCCCAGAAAAATCTGAAGGAATAGGTATCAGAGAAAAGGTGAAAATATATATTTTGAAACCCATCTCCTCCATTTCAAAAAACGTGTTGTTCATTGGAAGCCATGATTATTCATTAGACATATTGGTTAATGAAATAAAATCTCAAAAACTTGGATTTGACTTTAACATTCAATCTGTGGGGAGTATGGGAGGGTTGATGTCGCTCAAAAGAGGTGAGTGTCATTTGGCAGGGGCCCACCTTTTGGATCCACAAAGTGGAACGTACAATAAAACTTACGTTAAAGAGATTTTAAGTGATAAAAAAGTAACAATGGTTAATTTAATTTGGAGACAACAGGGTTTAATTGTACCAAAAGGTAACCCTTTGGGATTGGAAAAGATAGAGGATTTAAGCCGTCCAGATATTAACTTCATCAATAGACAGAAAGGTTCAGGTACGCGTGTATTACTAGACTATTGGTTGAACAAAAAGGGGATACCTTCAAAATCAATTAGGGGATACGAGAGAGAAGAATTCACCCACACTGCTGTTGCAGCAGCCGTTGCAAATAAATCCGCAGATGTAGGATTAGGGATAAAGGCAGCTGCCGATGCTATGGATTTGGATTTTATACCTCTTTTAGAAGAAAGATATGATTTTATAATTCCAACTGACTTTCTACAAGATACAAGGATGAAAAAAATTATAGAGGTGATTAGTTCTGAAAAGTTTAAAAATCAAGTAATTGCATTAGGTGGTTATAGGACAGATAATACAGGAGAAGTAATGTCATAAAAGGAGAGTTTAATTATAATGATTGATAAATATGGAAGAAGTATCGATTATCTTAGAATATCGATAACAGATAGATGTAATCTACGTTGTATTTATTGTATGCCACCTCAAGGTGTAACTTTCAAGCCCCATAGCAGTATTCTACGATATGAAGAAATAATCAAAATTGTTGAAGTAGGTACTGAACTTGGTATAAAAAAAGTTCGTATCACAGGTGGTGAGCCTCTTGTTCGACAAGGCGTAGTAGATTTAATCAAGGAGTTAAGGAAAATTTCTGCACTTGAAGATATTACTATGACAACCAATGGTGTTCTTCTACCAAAATATGCTTTTGCTTTGAAAAGGGCAGGTTTGTCTAGGGTTAACATAAGTCTTGATTCTTTAAATCCCGATACCTATAAAACAATTACTCGAAGGGGCGAGTTTTCACAAGCAATTGAAGGGATTAAAGCAGCACTTGAAGTTGGCTTAAGTCCAGTAAAGATTAATACAGTTGTGATGAAGGGTTTAAACGATAGTGAATTGGAAAGTTTTGTCGAACTCACAAAGGATAAAGATCTACACGTGAGATTTATTGAATATATGCCTATGGGTGAAACAAGCCTTCTTTCTGGTAATTATTATGTATCTCTAAACGAATTCAAGGAAAAAATTATCAATAAGATGGGTATGGTCCCTGTAGATATAAAAAATAATGGCCCTTCAAAGGATTTCAAAGTCCCTGGGGCAAGGGGAACTGTAGGGTTTATCACCGCTATTAGTCATAACTTTTGTTCAACATGTAATCGGATGAGATTAACCGCTGATGGATTTTTGAGGCCTTGTCTTGCCAGCGATGTTGAAGTAAATATGCGCGATGAAGATGGGAAGATTTCTACAGAAGGTGTGAGAGAAAAGTTTGAAAAAGCTCTTCTTTTTAAACCCATCAGTCACAACTTTTACAAAAATAATTTCTTCCCAAAGAAAAATATGTCTCAAATTGGAGGATAGGTATGAAAGAATTTACTCATATAGACGAAAAAGGTAGGGCAAAGATGGTTGACGTTACAGATAAAGGCGAAACCAAAAGAGAAGCTATAGCCTATGGACAAATAAAGCTAAAAGACTCAACCCTTGAAAGGATAAAGAATGGTCAGATAGAAAAAGGAGCTGTTTTAGAAACTGCAAGAGTGGCTGGAATTATGGGTGTCAAGAAAACAGCTGAGTTAATCCCAATGTGTCACCCTTTGTTGATAACCGGCATAGATATAAAATTTGAATTTGAAAATGCTACAACTTTAGGTATCTACGCAACGGTGAGAACAACAGGCAAAACGGGGGTTGAAATGGAAGCATTTACTGGTGTTTCAATAGCGGCTTTAACTGTGTACGATATGTGTAAGGCTGTAGATAAAGATATGGTGATTAAAAATATAAAATTACTCAAAAAGACTGGAGGTAAAAGTGGAACTTATGTTAGAGAAAACGGTGAGTAAAGAAGGTAAAGTTGTCAAAGTTTGTAAATGTGAGAAAAGAGGAATGCTCAAAAAAGAACAAGATAAAATAAACATTATAACTAACTATGGTGTAGAGGGTGACTATCATGCAGGAAGAAGTCATAGGCAAGTCAGTCTGTTGGGCGTAGAAAGTCTTGAAAAGATAGTAAAAGAAAAGAATTTAAATTTAAAAGATAAATATTGCAACTTCGCACAGAATATAACCATAGAAGGGATAGAGTTATACAAATACCCTGTAGGAACCAAATTTAGAATAGGTGAAAGTGTATTACTCGAAATTACCGAAATAGGGAAAGCAGGAGAATTCAATCCTGATAATATAATGCTGACAGAGGGGATCTTCGCCAAAGTTTTAGAAGGAGGCATCGTGATTCCGGGTGATAAATTAACAATTGTTTCAGAGTAGGAGGGGAAGTAATGATTAAAGTAGCAATAATAACAATAAGTGATAAAGGATCAAAGGGTTTAAGACAAGACAAAAGTGGTGAATTACTAATTAAGATGATTGAAAAGGAAGGTTGGATTAAAACTCTTTACCTAATAATTCCAGATGAAAAAGAAGAAATAGAACAAAAATTAAAAGAAGTATCCGACAATAATATTGCAGACTTAATACTCACAACAGGAGGAACAGGTTTTGCTCCAAGAGACGTTACGCCAGAGGCTACGAAAAACATTATCGAAAAAGAGGTTCCGGGAATTCCGGAAAAAATCAGATATGCCACAGCGGAGAATACCCCAATGGCATATCTTTCTAGAGGAGTTTGTGGCATTAGAAAATTTACTCTAATTATCAATTTTCCAGGTAGCACTAAAGCGGTTAAAGAATGTTTTGAAGCCATTAAAGATCTTATCCCACACGGAATTAATATTTTAAAGGGTGAGATAACAGAACATTAAAAAAGCCATATATGCAAGCAAGGAGAATCAATTAATTTTAAATACAAAAGCAATTTTCTCTGGAATTTTCAGAGATTTTTTGCCATCAGTATAAGAATTATCGCCTAAATTGAAATCTTTTGTAGAGAATAAAAGGTTTAGTTCGCCTTCTTTTTTATCGAGTAGCCATAATGGCAGTTCAATACTAATTTCTTTTTCCTCCCTATTTATAACGGTGATTATACTTTCACTTTCATTCCATGAAGCGTAAGATACGTATCCTCCATTCCAATCAAGAAAATCAAAAGAACCTTTTCTCAATGCTGGATGCTCTTTGTACATTTTAATTAATTCTTTTGTGGAATTAAACAACATTTTATTTTCTTCACTTTCTTTTCCCCAAGGGTAAGGTCTCCTATTATCGGGGTCTGTCCAACCTTCCAAACCTATTTCATCACCGTAGAATAATCCTGGTGATCCTGGAAGAGTAAACATTGTGACTAATCCTATTTTGAAAACATCTAAATCCTTTCCAAGGGAAGCTTCTTCATGAGTTTTTGGTCCCAATCTCCCAACTTTTCGTGTGGTTCTTGTCATCCATCTAGAATGATCATGATTGCTCAGTTGGTTTAAAGCAATAAATTTACTATTCATAGGTAATTGAGATAAGGCCCATCTGACTGAATTAACGAAATATTCAGCATTTTTTAAGAGCTCAGGTTTATGATGCTCGTTGTGTTTTTCATTGCCTGTAAGAAAATAACTAACAGGATCCATGCAGGTTATATAATTCATTATGGAATCCCAGCATTTTCTTTCTAACCAAGCAAGAGGTGATTTATAAATTTCTGCAAATATTATAGATTCAGGGTTTGCCTTTTTTACAACTTTGTAGAAGAATCTCCAAAAAGCTGTGTTCATTTCAAAGGATTTACCTAAATCGTCTGCAACATCGAGTCTCCATCCATCTGCATTGAAAGGTTCGCTTACCCATTTTTTTCCAATATCTGCTATGTATTTCCATAAACTGATATTTCCGTAATTCAATTTTGGTAAGGTATGAAAGCCCCACCAACCCTCATAACTTTTTTGGGTGTTGTTCCAATAAAAATAACTTTTGTAGGGAGAATCTTCGTTATGTAGACTACCTTCACCATATAAATCTATTTCGTCTATCCATTTATGAAAAGAGCCACAATGGTTGAAAACACCATCTAAAATAACTTTTATATCTTTTTCATGAGCTTGTTGAATCAAAAGCCTTAAAATTTCGTCGCTTTTTTCAAGATTCTTTATAGATGTAGTTCTGACTTTGTACTTTTCGTTCAGATCTTCAGAATCTTCCTCTATAACCCCAAAATGAGGGTCTACATGTTCGTAATCTTGAGTATCATATTTGTGTGGACTTGGAGAAACAAAGATAGGGTTTAGGTAAATCGTTTCCACTCCTAAATCTTTTAAGTAATCAATCTTTTCTAAAACTCCTTGTAAATCTCCGCCATAAAACTCTCTATGACCATTTTTAGGATCTGGCAGTGAGTTCCAATCTTTTTTTAAAACTTCTTGACCATCATATTGATACTCATGGGATACTGGATCATTTGTTTCATCTCCGTTTTTGAATCGATCAACAAATATTTGATAATATATAGAACCATGGGACCATTTTGGAGTTTTAAAATCTGCGACGAGTACAAAGTCATGAATAGCACGATTTTCTACAATACCCATAGCGTCATAGAACATTTTTTTGCCCTTTTCTATTAAATCTATTTCGAAATGGTACCTAACAATTCTATCTGGCATTTTGAAAGTACTTTCAAAAAAATAAAAGTAAGTAGTTTCTTTTGAGAGTTGCATTGGTTTATGTTGATAATTTTTTGAATTTTTTTGAGGAGTAAAGATAACACTTCCGATGCTTTTACCTAGGTATTTTGGGATTCTTAGCTTAATCGTGACATGGTCATCTATACTTGGTTCTTCTGGATAAAGATAGGAGTTGGTTTGATCTGAATATATGCCTTTCATGATTAACCTCCGTAATTATTGTTTGAGATTTTAGTATGGTGATTTAATTCTTCTACATATTTACTTTCCAATTTTTGCAATTTTGTAAGTTCTTTTTCTAATTTGTTTTTTTCTTCAATTAATTCTAACACCTTAGTATAATCGTCCCCATATTCAAAAAGTTTAGCTTCAACTGAATCTAAATTTTCAAATAGCAATTCCGATTCTGCCCTGATTCGTGATATTTCCTTATTTAAAGTTTTTATTCTGTTTTTAACTCTTTTATTTTGTCTGTATTCTTTGTTTACTTTTTTTTCTTTTTTTATTTTAAAAGAGTTATTTTTTATTTCTTCTAAAAGAGGTTGAATATTTTCAGATATTTTGGATTTTCCGTTGTCTATCAAAAGAAATTTGTTGGCGATATTCTCAATAAAAGATTGATCATGTGAGACAAATATGATGGCTCCTGAGTACTCTTTAAGTGCTTGCTCCAAACTTTCAATTGTTAGGATATCTAAATGGTTGGTAGGTTCATCCAATATCAAAACGTTTGGCTTCTCAAGTAAAATTTTAGCTATTGCCAACCTTGTGAGTTCTCCACCAGAGAGTTCACTTACTTTTTTGAACACTTCGCTAGAATAGAATCCAAATCTCCCGAGATACTTTCTTACTTCGAAATCTTTCCAATCCTTTACCAATTCCCACGTTTCATTTAGGACGTCAGATTCTTGAGAGAGATTAGATATAACTTGATCTAAATATCCGATTTTGATATTGTATCCCCATTCAATGCTCCCTTCATGATTTTCTAATTCATCTATCAATAATTTTAGTAAAGTGCTCTTTCCGCACCCATTTTTTCCTAAGATGGCTAATTTTTCTTCTTCGTAGAGTTCAAAAGAGATGTTTTTTAATAATTGTTGTTCTTCGTTGTAGGAAAAAGAAAGATCTTTAACTTCTACAACCTTGTAACCAGTTTTTGTGGGTTGTGGGATTTTTACATCTATACCTTTTTCTTCTTCGATGTTTTGAATCTCTTGGAGTTCATTTTTCAACTCTTCTAATTTTCTTTCGCGGATTACTGCTTGTCTGACCATTTTTTCTGTTCCCCAACTTCTGTAACGCTCTATCATTCTTTCGAGTCTTTCGATCTCTTTTTGTAAGTTCTGTTTTCTTGAATTTACTGAATTTATATAAATTTCACGTGATTGGATGTATTCTTTGTAAGTTCCTTTGAATTCCCATATCTTTGAATTGTTTATTTCCCAATATTTGTTACATAACTGTTTTAAGAATGTCCTGTCATGGGATACTATAACCATCGCACCTTTGTAATTTTTGAGATAGTCGATTAACCAATCAATAGAGTAGAGATCCAGGTGATTAGTAGGTTCGTCAAGAAGTAATAAATCATTTTTTTCAGAAAGTGTCTTTCCGAGGGATAATCTAGTTAATTCACCACCACTTAAACTAGAAACATTTCTATCCCATTGGCCTTCTTCAAAACCAAGTCCTACTAGCAAACTCCTAACGTTCTTATCGACCATATGTTCAGGTGTATTTTTTGAGACGCTTTCTTTTAGAAAGTCATA
This sequence comes from Petrotoga miotherma DSM 10691, assembly GCF_002895605.1. Classification (GTDB taxonomy): domain Bacteria; phylum Thermotogota; class Thermotogae; order Petrotogales; family Petrotogaceae; genus Petrotoga; species Petrotoga miotherma. The sequence goes on along the minus strand of NZ_AZRM01000017.1, from coordinate 48,131 downwards.
CAAAGTAGGATCTATTTTATTTAAATCTAATCTATATTGCTTTAAAAGAGATATATTTAAATCATTTTTCTTGAGCACTCGTCCTTCGATAGGCTCAAAATTTCCTGAAATAATATTCAATAAAGTAGTTTTTCCGGCTCCATTTTTACCTATTAAAGCGATCCTATCGTTTTGATTTATAACCAAGTCGACATCGTAAAAAAGGTAAAATTCACCGAAATTATGTGATACATTTTCGAGTCTTAATAGCAAACTTATCACCTTAAGTATTTGATTCCTATGGTTGATTTGGGGTGGATATTATATAAGAATATATGTCTTCCAAAGTTGGACGTAATTTTCTTATCGAGACGTTAAAATTATCCATTGTAAATGAATTATCTTTTGAATCAATTATTAATTTTTCTTTGGATACGGGTTTTATTGCCAAAACATCTGAGAGATCTTTTAAATAGGTTAATATTTTTTCATGGTCTTTTTCATCAAAAGTTAATTCGTAAATATTAATTATAGAATCGAATCTTTTGTAAATATTTTCTATATTGTCTTTAATAACAATTTTTCCATCTATGATTATCCCCACACTTGTAGCTAATTGTTCAACTTCCCATAGATAATGGGATGTTATCACTATTGTTGTTCCATTTTTGATGTTTTCGTTTAATATATAACGTCTTATAAACCTGGAGGATTCAACATCTATGGCATTCGTTGGTTCGTCCAACAAAAGTATTTTTGGGGATTTTAATAATGCCCTAGCTATATTCAGCTTCTGTTTATTACCAGAAGAGAGGTTTTTTGTTAATTTGTTTTTATATTTTTCCAATCCAAAACTATACAAAAATTCGTTAATTTTTTTATCACTATTTTCGATATTTGAAGCTAAAGAAAACAATTTCAAATTTTCATAGGGGGTTAAATCGTTTTCCAATACAGAATAATCAGAGACTAAAGAGATCACCTTTCTAAGGCTTGGTTTGTTTTTGGAAAGATCTTTTCCGAGTATTTCCACCTTTCCTTGTGAAGGAGTTAAAAGAGTGGAAATAGTCTTCATAATGGTAGATTTGCCTGCACCATTGGGGCCTATAAGTCCAAAAATCTCTCCTTCATTAATTTCTAAATCAACATTATCAACCGCAACCGTTTTCCCAAATCTTTTTGTTAAACCATTAATTGATATTGCTGATGAGACTTTTTCAGATATTTTCATATTTTTGTTGTTTTCTAATTCTCCTTTCATACTCTTTTTCTGCAATCTTTTCGCGCTTATCGTATTTTTTTAATCCTTTAGCCAAAGCAATTTTAACCTTTATCAGTCCTTTATTGTTAACATAGAATTCGAGGGGAATTATCGTCAAACCTTCCTGTTTAACTTTAGATCGCAAACGCCTTATTTCTTTTTTATGAAGTAAAAGTTTCCTCGGCCTTTCTGGATCGTGATTGAATATGGATGCCCCTGAATAAGGGCTAATGTGAATATTGTATAAAATTAATTCTCCGTTTTCTATTTTACAGAAACTATCTTTGAAATTAATTTTTCCTGCTTTGCTGGATTTCACTTCTGTACCCATCAAAGAAATCCCTGCCTCGAAGGTTTCTATTATTTCATAATCGTGAGTAGCTTTTTTGTTTCTTGCAAGAATGGTTATATTCCTTCACCTCTAAAAACTATATTATTTTTTATAATATTAACTTCAAACGCGATAACTAGTATCTTCCTCTTTTTCTTTATTAATTATTTGAGGAGGTTCCTGTTCTAATTCTTCTTTTTCCCTTTTCTTTTTGTTCAACGCCCCCAAGATTATTTCCGCCCTTCTTTTACCTATTCCGCTTACATTTGTTAATTCTTCGAATGTGGCGTTCATTAATTCTTGAAGGTTTGTAAAACTTTCCACAACTTTTTTTACCGCAGTAGTTGGTAACCTGGTAGAATAAAGGATTCTATAACCTCGTGATGTTAAAGTTGTTTCCTCCAGATCATCTTCAGATGAAACATCAATATAACCCAGAGTTTTTGCTATTTTGAAGGGATCGACTAAATCGTTAAAGTCTAATTCTTTGAATATGCTTGTGGCATCTTCGGGTCTTTGATACTTTAAATTTTCTGAGCTGTAATCCATTATAACAGCGCCCACATACTTAGGGATTGTTCTTAAGATTTCTTCATATTCTAATTTTGCGCTTCCAGCAATTTCTCCCAATTCTAATAAGTATTTTTCGGCTCTTTGTACAATTTTTATTGTTAGTAAACCTTTGGAGAGTATCTCCACAACATCAGATAGGCTTACATTTTCCCTTGTCTCTTCGATATTTAGATAGTCTAAAAGGTTCATAAAGCTCTGTCTGTATCTTTGTGCAATGGTAATTTCTTGATTTAATCTAGCAAACAAAACATTTTCGGGTAGGAGCTCATATTTCATTTTATTATAATACACTGAAACAATATTCCTTCTTTTAGAAACCGCAACGGTTAAATCTCCCGTTTGAATAGACACTTTTTCTGCGGTTTTGTGTCTCATGCCGGTTTCTGAACTGGGAATGCTTTTATCAGGGTTAAGCTGTGTGTTTGCTGCAAGAATTTGAGTTCCATCGCTATTTAAGACAATAGCTCCATCCATTTTTGAGAGTTCATAAATTTTTTCAGGCAAAAAATCCGAATCGAGTCTAAAACCCAACTGTATTAGTCCTTCTTTAAGATGCTTTTCAGGTTGTGAACAAAAAAACAATAATGCCCCCAAGTTTGCTTCCATTATCCTGTCTATACCTTTTCTAATAGGCTTTCCTGGAGCCAACAAATCAAAAATTCTTTCTAATTTTTCATTCAAAATTTTATCCCCCTTTTTTAAATAATTTTATCAAATCTTTTACACTTTCTGCAACTACAATAGAGTTTTTTTTAGGGGAAAGATTCTTTGGAATAACTATATTGTTAAAACCAATTTTCTGTGAAAGCTCCAACCTTTTTTCTAAAAGAGGAATACCCCTTATTCTTCCATCTAAACCTATTTCTCCAAAGGCTATCGTCGAAAAAGAAAGGGGTGTATCAAATGTCGAGGAGATTAAAGATAAAGCTATGGCAACATCCATTGAACTGTCACTGATTCTTAGCCCTCCTGCGCTGCTGACAAATATATCTTTACTTTCCAATGGGAGCTTCAACTTTTTGGAAAGTACTGCAATTATCATTAAAAGTCTATCTAAAGGTATACCCGAAGTAACCCTTCTAGGGGACCCATACACAGGGTTGCTGACTAAAGCTTGTATCTCTATGGGAAGCAATTTTTGACCAACTTTTACTATAGTTAAAGTGTTTCCCGACTCATTTGAATAATCAGATAAGAAAAAAGAATTTATGTTATCTATTGGTTTTAAACCTTTTTGGGTTATTTCAAATAAAACAACTTCATCTGTAGGGCCGTACCGATTTTTAGCCACTTTTAAAAGCCTTAGTCCAGATCCACCTTCCAATTCCATTTGAAGAACACAATCCACCATGTGTTCTAACACCTTTGGGCCAGCGATAGCTCCTTCTTTGTTTACATGACCTACCAGAACTATAGGGATATTCTTTTTTTTAGCGTATTCTACCATCTTTCTAGTACTTTCCCTTACTTGGAGAATACTACCAGGTGAGGAATCAATACTGTCTATTTTTAAAGTTTGAACAGAATCTATGAAAATAACAGAAGGGGTTATATTAGACTTTTCTATAGCATTAAGTATAACATCCACATTATTTTCGAATATTAATCCTATATTTTTATTTCTTATTTCTAGCCGTTTAAATCTTTGAACGACTTGTTCTGTCGATTCTTCGCCGGAAACGTAGAATATAAATCCTTGAGGTATCTGAATAGACTTTGCGATTTGTGCCAATAATGTGCTTTTTCCAATACCTGGATCTCCACTCAGCAAATAGACCGCACCTTCCACCAACCCACCGTTTAACACATTATCAATTTCTTGAAAATTAGTAGGGATCTTTTTTGCTGGAGGAAGCTCTTGATCAAGAAAGACTATATCTGGAACTTTAAGGTTTCCAGTATTAATAGTAACATCCGCGGTATTGTATTCTACCGCGGACTCTAATTCGTTACAAATAGGACATTTTGCGAACCATTTATCCGATTCATAACCACAATTACTACATACATAATGTTTTTCAGATTTTCTCAACTATTAACCACTTTCTTTTCCATTTGTTTCTTGCTCTTCGGACTTCTTCTGAAAGAAAGATTATCTTTAGATTTTTTGTGAGTTACAAGTATTTTATCTCCTTCTTCATATTTTCCTTTTAATAACTCTTCGGACAAAGGATCTTCAATATATCTTTGTATAGCTCTTTTCAATGGTCTTGCTCCAAAAACAGAATCATATCCCTTTTCCAGTAAGAAATCAATAGCGCTTTCTTTAACGGATAATGTAAGATTTCTTTCTTCCAATCGGCTTTTTAGGTCGCTTAGTTGAATGGATATAATATTTTTGAGTTGATTTTTAGTAAGCGGGTGAAATACGATAACATCGTCTAATCTGTTTATGAATTCGGGTTTGAATGCTTTCTTCACTGCAGACATTACCTGCTGTTTGATATCTTTATATTCACTTTCTACCGTGTCTTCTTCTACAAAACCTAAACTTCTCTTAGTTTTATTAATCTGTTCAGAACCAAGATTAGAGGTCATAACAATTATCGTGTTTCTGAAGTCAACCGTTCTTCCTTGAGAATCTGTTAATCTACCTTCATCCATTATTTGCAAAAGAATATTATATACATCCGTATGTGCCTTTTCTATTTCGTCCAGTAAAATTACGGAATACGGTCTTCTTCTTACAATTTCTGTTAACTGCCCTCCTTCATCGTAACCGACATATCCTGGAGGGGCACCTACAAGCCTTGAAACGCTAAATTTCTCCATGTATTCACTCATATCAATTCTCACTAAATGTGTTTCATTTCCGAAAAGATATGCTGCTAAAGTCTTTGCTAATTCGGTTTTTCCAACGCCAGTTGGTCCTAGAAACATAAATACACCTGTTGGTCTTCTTGGATCTTTTAATCCACTTCGTGCCCTTCTTATAGCCTTTGCAACTGATTTTATAGCTTCATCCTGCCCTACCACTCGTTCATGTAATACGGCTTCTAAATTCAATAATTTCTCCATCTCTTCGAGACGTAATTGTCTTAAAGGGACACCGGTCCAATTGGATATTATTTCAGCTATATCCTCTTCGTTTATTGGAATTATTTTATTTTCAGCTTCAGTTCTCCATTTTGAGTATTCTTCTTCGTACTTTTCTTTCATATTTTTTATCTTTTCCTCAGTTTCTTCTTCAAAGTCCGGATCATTTCTTTTACTTTCAAAATCTGCTATCTTTTCAGATTGAATTTTTAATTTGTTGGGAAGTGTTAGAGCGCTTAAACGCGCTTTAGCCCCAGCTTCATCAATAACATCAATCGCTTTATCTGGTAGATGTCTATCTGTAATATACCTTACTGAGAGTTGTACAGCTGATTGAATTGCAGAATGTTGATATTTAACTTTGTGATGCTCCTCATATTTGGATTTTATACCAGATAAGATGTTTATAGTCTCTTCAATAGTCGGTTCAGTCACATATATTTTTTGGAAACGTCTTTCGAGGGCTGGATCCTTTTCGATAAATTTCCTGTACTCACTTGCCGTGGTAGAACCTATAACAGTAATTTCTCCATTTGCTAAGGCTGGTTTTAATACATTCGCAGCGTCCATGGAAGAACCCTCTGCTGCTCCGGCTTCTACAATCATATGTAGTTCATCGATAAAAAGAATAATATCTTCAGTTTTTTGCAATATTTGCATCAATTTTTTCATTCGTTTCTCAAATTCTCCTCGATATTTTGTTCCGGCTACTATTGAAGTAATATCCAAGGAGAAAATAGTTTTATTTTTTAAAATCTCTGGTACTCGGCCTTCTACAATTCTTTGTGCCAAACCTTCAACTATTGCGCTTTTACCTACGCCTGCCTCGCCTATCAAAACAGGATTATTCTTTTTTCGTCTAGCCAATATTTCCATTATGCGGTTTATTTCTATTTCCCTTCCAATTATAGGATCCAATTTATGTTTCTCAGCTTGTGCGGTTAAATCAGTTCCGTATTCTTCGAGTTGCTTAAGTGCATTTTGTTTTTGGCGCTTTCTTTCTTCTGACTCTTCGGTTTTAGCAATCTCCATTTTTCCGGATGATCTCCCTTTTATCATCATATCTGTTAGTTCTTTTCTCATCAAAGTTAGATTTATTCCGGAACGCTTCAATATATGAGAAGCTATTCCTTCTGCTTCTCTACAGATACCTAAAAGAAGATGTTCTGCGTCTATCTTGCCAAAACCCATGAGTTCAGATTCATCGTATGCCAACTCTAATATTCTTTTTGCTCTTGGGGTAGGTTGTGGAGAACCTATTATTCCTTGGGTAGAATTTGTACCAACAACATTTGTTATTTCCATTTTTATAGAATTATAGTACAAATTAAATTCCTCAAATACAGTATCTAAATGGCCTCCTCCAACTTTTAACAGTCCCAATAAAATGTGTTCTGTTCCAACATAGGGGTGTCCCATCTGTTTTGCTTCATTTTGAGCCTCAATAAAAACTTTTGCAGCTCTTTCTGTAAAATTATCAAACATGTCTACTCTCCTCCTTTGCCGTGCACATAAGCAACAGAAACTACCAATAAGTTCGCGTCGCTCTCTTATAGAAATATTATTATTTGCTATTTTTTATATCCTCATTTCACTATTATTGTACCATGAATATTGTTAAAAACAAAATATGTAAAGATAAATTCTTTGTTATTAGATTTTTTGATAACAATCATCTATCAAATTAAAGTACAATTTAATATATTTTTAACTTAAAATCCATTGACAACGTTTTTTTGGTTTGATATAATCAACTTCAGTTGGTAAATAACTGATTGCCGATGTAGCTCAACTGGCAGAGCGGCTGACTTGTAATCAGCAGGTTGGGGGTTCAAGTCCCTTCATCGGCTCCACTGTTTCTCGGATATCATGGTGAGGTGCCCGAGTGGCCAAAGGGGGCGGACTGTAAATCCGCTGGCAGACTGCCTTCGAAGGTTCGAATCCTTCCCTCACCACCATTTATATTTTAATTCGTCTTAGAAAGAGGTGATAACATTGGCTGCTAAATCTCAAATTATAAAATTTTCTTTAAAATGCACAGAATGTAATAATAGGAACTACTATAAAAAGAAAAATAGAAATTACAAAGAAAAAATTGAGCTGAAAAAATACTGTCCTCACTGTAGAAAACATACTCTTCATGTGGAAGCAAAAATTTAATTGTATATTCTTAACAACTATATGGGAGTGTTTATAAATGTCTAAGTTTTGGATTTTTTTAACTTCCGTTTGGCAAGAAGCGAAGAAAATTAATTGGCCTACAAGAAAAGAGTTACTAAATTCTACATTGGTTGTGCTGATTGTTATAGCAATCTTTGCTGTTTATCTCTTTGCTGTTGATTTTGGACTTTTACAGCTATTTTCATGGTTGGTTTACCCGGTTTTCTTAAGAGGAAGCGGGGTACCTACTCAATAATTATTTGATTTGAGGTACATAAATTGTTGACAGAGATGTGGTGAGAATAATATAAGATGCGAAAAGAATGGTATGTGCTACAAGTTTATTCTGGAATGGAAAATAAAGTTAAAGAAACTCTAGAAGAGAGAATAAAGAATTTAGGGTATGAAAAGTATATTGGAAAAATAATAATACCTGAAGTTGATGAATTAAATTATAGTAACAAAAGAGTGCAGAGAATCTATATTGAAAAAGAAGCTCAGATATTTGTTAAAAAAGGTAAGGATGTAAAGAAGGGAGATATTTTAGCAAGAGAACCAGAAATATTTGCAAAAACTTCGGGAAAGATAGTAGATATAAAAAATTTCCGTAAGATCTTAGTTGAGACAGAAGGGAAAAAGTATTCAAAGACGTTTTTAATACCAGAAAGTGCCGGCCTATTAGCCGGGTTAAAAGCGGGGAAAAAAGTACGAGCAGAGACTCCTTTTAGTAAGAATCTCGAATATAAGAGTGATGTTGACGGAGAAATTGTGTCTGTTGAAAAAATTAAAAGAGTAGTTATAGAAAATGAATCGAAAGAAGATGATACCTATTTATTGCCTAGAGAAACTTTCATCCACGAGAAATTTAAGGTAGGAAGTAACGTTCGAATAGGAGATAAATTATGCGAGTCTAAAGAATATAAAGCAAAGTTTTCTGGAAGGATAGATATTAGAGAGACTCCTTTTCACAAAGAGATAAAAATCATAAAAACAAAAAAGAAAAATTTATTTCCAGGTTATGTTTTTGTTGAAATGATGTATACTAAAGAAACTGAAGAATTAGTTAGCAATTTACCGTATGTATCTACTATTTTAAACATAGGCGGAAAACCTGTAAAATTGAATAAAAATGAGATTAGAGCTGTTCTTAGATTAATGGGTGAGGAAGCTTACCAAAAAAGGCAAGTTAAAGAAGTTAGAACCGATTTCGAAGTAGGAGAGCATGTAAAAATTATAAATGGCCCTTTTGAGTATTTTACAGGTAAAATTAAAGATTATGATTTGGAAAAACAAGAAGTACAAGTTGTAGTCACCATGTTTGGACGTGAAACTACAGTAACATTATCTTTAGGAGAAATTGAAAAGATCATTGAATAAAGAGAATGTGGGAGGGATTTTTCCCAATTTACCACAAGGAGGTTAAAAGTTTATGGCAAAAAAGCTTTTGAGGGTTGTGAAATTACAATTGGAAGCTGGTAAAGCGACACCTGCTCCACCTGTTGGACCGGCACTGGGGCAATATGGTGTGAATTTGATGGAATTTTGTAAGAAGTTCAACGCTGCAACTGCGGATCAAGCAGGAACATTGTTACCAGTAGAAATATCTGTTTTTGAAGATAGGTCCTTCACGTTTATAGTAAAAACTCCTCCCGCTTCTTTTTTAATAAAAAAAGCTGCCGGTCTTAAATCCGCCGCCAAGGAACCAGGCAAGGAAGTTGTTGCTAAAGTTAAGAGGAAACAGCTTCGTGAGATTGCTGAAATGAAGATGAAAGATCTGAATGCTAAGGATTTAGATGCGGCTACGAAGATTATTGCCGGAACTGCAAGAAGCATGGGAATAGAAATTGAAGATTAAGAAGGGAGGAGAGGTTTATGCCAAAACATGGAAAAAAGTATAAAGAAGTGATGAAACTTGTTGATAAACAAAAAAAATACGGTATCGATGAGGCGTTGGATTTAGTTAAAAAGACTTCTTACACGAAATTTGATGGTACTGTAGAACTTCATGTACTTTTGGGAATAGATCCCAAAAAGGGAGACCAAAACGTTAGAGGTACAATTTCCCTGCCCAAAGGTACGGGTAAAAATGTGAGAGTTTTAGTTTTTGCGGAGGGAGAAAAAGCTGAATTGGCTAAGCAAGCAGGTGCTGATTTTGTTGGTTCGGATGACTTAATAGATAGAATAAACAACGAAGGCTGGACTGATTTTGATGTAGCAATTGCCTCTCCTGATATAATGAGGAAGATAGGAAGGCTTGGTAAAGTATTAGGTCCACGAGGTCTTATGCCTTCTCCCAAAGCAGGAACAGTAACCGATGACGTAGCACAAGCAGTTAAAGAGTTTAAAGCCGGCAAGGTGGAAGTTAGAAATGACAGAACGGGAAACATACACGTGCCTATCGGCAAGGTTTCTTTCGATAATGGTGATTTAAAAGAAAACTTAATTGCCGCTTTTGAACAATTAATGAAGATGAAACCAGAAAGTTCAAAGGGAAAATTTATTAGAAAAGCTGTGATTGTTGCTACAATGGGACCAGGTATCAATATCGATTTGAGCACATTAACCTTAACATCTGTTGCCTAAGTTATGGTACTTTAAGTAAGTAATAATAGGATGCGTGCCAAAGAAAGTAGGTCTTTAATTGGTTAAAGAGGCGGAATCTCGCCTACCGAGGTACGCGGAAAAAGGAATAATTTTTGTTCCTTTTAACCGCTACCCGTTGCGGTTTTTTTTATTTAAGGAGGTGTTATTTTTTGTTAACTAAAGAACGTAAAAAGTCTTTAATAGACAACTTTATCGATGCCTTGGATTCTTCTCCTGTTATTTTGTTTATTGATTTTACTGGAATGTCAGTGGCAGAAACTAATGACTTCAGAATAGAACTGTATAAAAACTTTGGAAAGGATGTAGTTTACACCGTCTATAGAACTTCTTTATTAAAGACGGCTGTCAAATTAGCTGATAAGGAATTGGAAAACTTTGAAAATTTTTTTGAAGGTAGTACAGGGGTTATACACGCTGAGGAATCAGACCCCATTGAAGTGTTAAAAGTAGTGAAGAAATTTTCCGATTCTCACAATAATAAACCTTTTATTAAAGGTGGAGTTTTGGAAGGAAAGATTTTTGATTCAGCTCAAGCTGAAGAGTATGCGAAGCTACCGTCGAAGCAAGAGCTTTACGCCACTGTTGTTAGGTCTCTTAATAATCCTATTTCTGGTTTGGTAAATGCTTTAACTGATAATTTAAGAAAACTAGTGTATGTGTTTAACGCTATTAAGGAGAAAAAATAAGTTTGGAGGTGTAGGAAAATGACAAAAGAGGAACTTATAAACGAAATTAAAAATATGACCGTAGGAGAACTGGCTGAATTAGTAAAAGCGCTCGAGGATGAATTTGGAGTTTCTGCAGCAGCCCCCGTAATGGCAGCAGTACCAGGTGCAGCAGGTGTTTCTTCCGCACAGCAAGAAGAAGAAAAAACAGATTTTGATGTTGTTTTGAAAAGTTTTGGAGACAAAAAGATTGGTGTAATAAAAGTGGTAAGAGAAATCACAACTTTGGGTCTAAAAGAAGCTAAGGATCTCGTAGAAAAGGCTGGAACTCCAGATGCAGTGATAAAAGAAGGTGTCCCAAAAGAAGAAGCAGAAGAAATAAAGAAAAAACTTGAAGAAGCAGGAGCTGAAGTAGAATTAAAATAAGTCGAATTCGAAATTAAGTTGAAGTCTTTTTTTAACCTTTTCTTCAAGAAAAAAAGTTATAATTGTGTTCGCATTGGACATTATGTCTAATGCGATTTTTCGCTTATTTTTAACCAATATTATTTTGACTAAATACCGAGGTGGTTCCTTTGAATACGGTCACAAGAGAAGTTGGTAGGAGAGAAAGAAAATTTTTTGGAAAAGTTCCTGAGAAATCTGAGATATATGAGGATTTAGTGAAAATTCAAAAAGACTCTTTTAAAGATTTTTTAAACAACAAGGTTATGGAAAGCATAAAAAGATATATGCCGATAAAGATACCTGTTAAAACAAGCGGAAAGAAAAACAAAGAATTTTTGATTGATTTCGTGGATGTAAAGTTTGAAGACCCATCTTTTAGTGAGAGTGAATGTAGGGACAAAGGATTAACTTATGCGGGCAAAGCTTATTTAAAGGTCAGAATAACTGACTCAGCAACGGGTGAAATGATAGAAAAAGACGACATATTTTTGTGCAACATACCTTATATGACTAATAGAGGTATATTTATTATTAATGGAGCAGAAAGGGTAATAGTTAACCAACTCGTTAGGTCACCAGGGGTATATTTTATAAAAGAAGAAGAGACAGATACCTCGAAAGAAATGTTTATAGCACACTTTTTACCTATTAAAGGTGCATGGTTGGAAATACTTTACAATCCTAATCCAGGTAAAGAGGTTCTTCAAGTCAGAATAGATAGAAAAAGAAAATTCAATTTTTTCCTTTTTTTAAGGGCATTGGGATACGAGAATGATTTGGATATATTACGTTTATTTCCAAAAGAAATTGATTTAGAAGATGAAGTTGATTTGGCAAATTATAGTAATTGTACTGTATTGTCGGATCTATCGTTTAAAGAATTAGATAATATGGATCCCCCAAGAAAAACGATATACGGCATGAAATTACACGAAGTCTTAGAATTGTTGAAAAAATATGAAATTAAGAGTGTAACAGTAGCACATTTGGTTGCGGAAATAACGTTGGAAAAGATGAAAAAAAGATACGAAAAAGAAGAAAGTTTAACTTCTATGGAAGCTTACAAAGAAATTTTTTCAAAATTAAAGCCTACTGAAATCCCTAGGGCTCAAAAGGCTAAAGATGAAATAGAAGATATGTACTTCAATCCGGATAAATTCGATTTTTCACAGATTGGAAGGCAGAAAATTCAAGTCAAATTGAGAAAAGCTTATATTGATTACCTACGTGAGGTCGAAAAAAAGGATATTTCTGAAGATATGGAAGATAAAATAAAATATCCTATTAAAACATTTGCCATAGATAAGTTAGACATCATCTTGTCCGCAAGGTATTTGTTGCATGTAAGAGAAAATATTGAAGGGCTCGACACAAGAGATCATTTGGGTAACAAAAGAGTGAGATCAGTTGGAGAACTCATGCAAATAGAATTTGAAAGAGCTTTTTCTAAAATGATTCAGCACGCTCCTGAAAAAGTTGCGGGCGTTCAATCCATGAATAAAATAAGTCCTCAATCCCTGATAAATTCAAGGGCAATAATGACTGCTTTTCATCAATTTTTTGCATCTAGTCAATTATCACAATTCCTTGATCAGGTGAATCCTTTAGCTGAGCTAACCCATAAGAGAAGGTTATCAGCAATAGGTCCTGGAGGTTTGAAAAGAGAACATGCTAAGTTTGAAGTAAGGGATGTTCACCATTCTCATTATGGAAGGATGTGTCCCATAGAGACTCCGGAAGGTGCGAATATTGGATTAATTACTTCTATGGCAATTTTAGCTAAAGTTGATGAATTTGGCTTTTTGAAAACTCCTTATTATAGAGTAAGACATTCAAAAGTTGATTTAAACAATATAGTATATTTGACTGCTGACGAAGAAGAACTTTATAAAATTGCCCCTGCTTCCGCAGAAATTGGGGAAGATGGTTCTTTCATAGAAGAGTATGTCGAAGCTAGATATTTGGGAAAGGTGAGTTTGTTTCACAAAGATGAGATTGAATATATATCGGTCACGCCAAAACAGATAGCCTCTGTATCAGCTGCTCTTATTCCATTTTTAGAGCATGATGATGCAAACAGAGCTTTAATGGGGTCAAATATGCAAAGGCAGGCCGTTCCTCTTCTTAGGCCCCAAGCTCCTTATGTTGGTACAGGAGTAGAATGGCTAGCAGCAAGAGACTCGGGTTATTTGATTATGGCAAATCATAAAGGTATGGTTGATTATGTAGATGGAAGAAAGATTGTAATTATTAGATTGGACGAGGAGAATAACATTTTAAAAGATTCCAATGATGAACCCTTAAAAGATGAATACACTTTATTAAAATATGTCAGATCTAATCAAGACATGTGTATAAACCAGGTTCCTATCGTAAACGTTGGAGATATTGTAGAAAAAGGGGAGCCCATAGCGGATGGTCCGTCCATGGACATGGGTGAGTTGGCTCTTGGGCGTAATGTTTTCATTGGATTTCTTCCGTGGGAAGGATACAACTTTGAAGACGCCATGGTGGTTAGTCAAGAATTGTTAGAAAACGATACTTTTACATCGATACATATAGAAGTTTTTGAAACAAAAGCTATGGATACTCAGTTGGGCCCTGAAGAAATAACTTCAGATATTCCAAATGTTAAAAAAGAACTTTTAAGAAATTTGGATGAAGAGGGAATAGTTAAAATTGGTTCTTACGTATCTTCTGGAGATATTCTAGTAGGAAAAGTAACACCAAGAGGGGAATCAGATACCACTCCCGAAGAAAAACTCATTAAATCAGTATTTGGTGATAAAGGTAGAGACATTAAAGATACATCTTTAACGGTTCCTCACGGAATAGAAGGAAGAGTTATAGACGTTCAGATTTTTGATCGTAAGGATATTCCTTCTTTGGAAATTGGTGTAAATAAATACGTCAAAGTTTTCGTAGCAACAAAAAAGACTCTACAAGTTGGAGATAAATTAGCAGGTAGACATGGAAACAAAGGAGTAATTTCGACCATTTTGAATAAAGAAGACATGCCATTTCTACCAGATGGAACACCTTTGCAAATGTTACTTTCACCTTTAGGAGTTCCGTCAAGGATGAATATTGGACAAGTTTTGGAACTTCATTTAGGATGGCTTTCGATGTTAACCAACGATTACTACGCCACACCAATTTTTGATGGTGCAACTGAATCTGAAATCATGGGTGAGTTATCTAAAGTAAGAAAAGAAAGCAACTTATATTTAGGTGATGATCCTGATCATCCTAACGGAAAAATTGTTCTTAGAGATGGTAGAACAGGTGAGCCTTTCGATTTTCCTGTCTCGGTAGGTTCCATGTATATGTTGAAATTATCCCATATAGCAAAAGATAAAATCCATGCAAGATCAACCGGTCCATACTCTTTAATCCACCAACAACCATTAGGTGGTAAAGCACATTTTGGCGGACAAAGATTTGGGGAAATGGAAGTATGGGCTCTAGAAGCTCATGGAGCTGCGCATACTCTCAACGAAATGTTAACTTATAAATCCGACGATATTAGAGGTAGGAATGAAGTTTACAAAGCGATATTAAAAGGAGAAAATCTTCCCGAACCAGGGATTCCTGAAAGTTTTAAAGTTTTAACAAAAGAATTACAAGGACTAATGTTAGATATAAAGCTTTACGATGAAAATGGAAACGAGTTAGATGTTGATAGACTCTAATTAATAAATTGAATCTAAGTTTCAACGTTGACGGAGAGTAAAATAAAAATGTACCCTCAAGGAGGGATTTCAATTGGCAAATGTTTCTTCCTTTCAAAGAAAGATTGCTAAAATAAAAATAGGTATAGCTTCTCCCCAAAGTATATTGGAAGCATCAAATGGTGAAGTTAAAAAACCCGAAACTTTAAATCACAGAACAGGTAAACCTGAAAAAGATGGTTTATTCTGCGAAAAGATATTTGGTCCCGTAAAAGATTATGAATGTGCCTGTGGCAAGTATAAGGGGAAAAAGTATGAAGGAACAGTATGTGAAAGATGTGGTGTAAAGGTTGAATCCAAAGAAGCCAGGAGAAGAAGGATAGGTCATATAGAATTGGCAACACCTATTTCTCACATTTGGTATTTAAAATCTTCTCCATCTATTCTTTCTATCATATTAAACATCGGTGTGAAAGATTTAGAAAATATCATTTACTATGGGTCAAAAAGAGTTATTGAAAGAGCTTATTTAACGCTTCCTGGCCCCGAGAACGAAAATTTAGGATATTTACCTGGAGAAATATTATATCAAAGAGAGTATGAAATATACGCTGAATATTTAGATTTAAGGGTAGAACCTGCTGTAAAAATAGTTTCAGTTAAGGGTATGCCCGTAGCCGATATAGATGGAACGGTAGAAATAAAATCTGAGTTAACACAGACTGAAAGAGAATTGAATTGGATAATAATCAAAGATGATACGGGAGTTGAAAGAAAATATCCTGTATTTGAAGGTTCATCAATAATGGTGGAAGATGGGCAAAAAGTTGAGAAAGGAACGCCTTTAGCAGATAGATTTTTGTTTGAAGAAGATTATCTAACCCAGAAGGAATACTCCTTATTCTTAGAATACTATCCGGGTTCCATAGAAGTTGAAAGAGATATTGAGCGAGATACACCAATTGTAGTTATAACTGATATAGATAAGAGATTTGCAAAGAGAATAGGCAAAAAAACCGGAGATATCTTACTCGAAGACGAAGCGAGAGCCTATGAAGAAGTAATGAAGATACTAAACTCAAAGATTAAAGAAGAAAGAGAAAGAGTAATTGACAAAGAATTGATATCGGAAATCGAATTTTCTGAAAAGAAATTTGAAAAAGGTACAAAGATTACCCAAGATGTGTTAAACGAGCTTCAAGAATTTGGAGTAAAGGATTTAGTTGCAAAGGAAGAAGACGGGACAGAAAAGTTATTCCAAATAAACAGATATGAAAAATTTGAAAATGGTTATGGTGCTGAAGCCATTCAAAAATTGTTGAAGAAGATCGATCTTGAAGTATTAAAAGCACGATTAGAATCCGAATTAGAAAAATTGGATAGGAAAAGTCAAAAGAGTGTAAAAATATTAAGGAGATTGAAACTAGTTAAGGATTTTATTAAATCTGGCAATCAACCTGAATGGCTAATTACAAATATCATACCCGTTATACCACCCGATCTGAGACCTTTGATACAAATTGAGGGTGGAAGGTTTGCCGCAACCGATTTAAATGACTTGTATAGAAAGGTAATAAATAGGAACAATCGTTTAAGAAAGCTATTAGAAATGGAAGCGCCAGAAATAATCGTAAGAAATGAAAAAAGGATACTTCAACAAGCAGTGGATTCGCTTTTCTACAATGGCCGTGTTGGTAAACCAATGACCGATAGAAATAGAAGACCTTTAAGATCACTCACAGATTTATTGAAAGGTAAAAAAGGAAGATTTAGAAGAAATCTTTTGGGTAAAAGGGTTGATTATTCTGGTAGAGCTGTCATTGCCGTTGGACCTGATCTAAAGATTCATGAATGTGGATTACCAAAAAAGATGGCCTTAGAACTATTTAAACCTTTTGTTCTAGCAGAGTTGTTGAAAGATTCAAATGTGGCAAGTAAAAGTGCCAGAAAATTCAAAAAAACTATAATAGAGAAAGAAATGCCTGAAGCTTGGGAGGTTTTAGAAGAGGTTATAAAAGGACATCCTGTTCTGTTAAATAGGGCACCTACCCTACACAGAATATCAATTCAAGCTTTCATTCCAAAATTAATAGAAGGTAACGCGATAAGGTTACATCCATTGGTTTGTCCTCCGTTTAATGCTGATTTTGATGGAGATCAAATGGCTATACATATTCCTCTTTCCAGTATAGCCCAAGCAGAGTCAAAATTTTTAATGTTATCAAGGTATAATATTATCTCGCCCGCGAACGGCAAACCATTGTCTATGCCCGGAAAAGATATAATTGCTGGTGCATATTATTTAACCATGCATGAAGATGAGAAGTTCGAAAATCTAAAGGTACCTACTAAAGTTTCTGAATTGGGGAAAAATGGATATGTAAGACACATATTCTCTGAGGACTTAGAAGCAACATATGCTTACGAATACCTAAAAATAGTGGATTCAGATATATATCTTCAAGATGGAGAATTAATATGGAAAAAGTCTAATTTACCTCTCCATGAACCAATTGCGTTTAGATATAAAGATGGTAGTATCCTTAAAACGACTATTGGAAAAATAATTTTTAACGAAGAAGTGCCGGAAGATTTAAGAAATTACTCACAAAAAATGGATAAAAAGAATCTAAAAGAGCTAATATTTAACACTTTTGAGAAGCATGGAATAGATAGGACCGCCGATCTTTTAGATAGTATTAAAGATTTTGGTTTTCATTATGCAACATTATCAGGATTAACAATATCTATACGTGATGTATTAGTTTCTCCAAAAAGGGAAGAACTTATAGAAGAATCTAAGGAAGAAGTTCTAAATATCGAATCACTCTATGAGGAAGGTTATCTTACAGATAATGAAAGATACAAGGAAATAATTAAGGTTTGGGAAAACGCCACTGCCAAAGTTACAGTAGAAACAGCGAATACATATCGAAAACACACATTCAATCCAATTTGGATGATGATTGAATCTGGAGCTAGAGGTAATATAGATCAATTGAAACAATTAGCGGGTATGAGAGGATTAATGGCCGATCCATCCGGTAAAATAATCGAAGTTCCTATCACTTCAAACTTTAAGAATGGATTATCAGAATTAGAATTTTTCACCTCAACACATGGTTCGAGAAAAGGATCAGCTGATACAGCTTTAAGGACATCGACAGCTGGATACTTAACCAGAAGACTCGTAGATGTTGCACAAAGTATGACTATCACAGAAGATGATTGTGGAACAGACAAAGGTATTGAGGCAAGAGAACTTTGGGCCGACGATTCAAAAATTGAAAACCTTTCAGACTTTTTATTTGGTAGAGTTTTGGCTAAAGATGTCTTGGATCCTGAAACAAAGGAAATAATTTATAATCCCCGAGCGGATAAAAAATATGAAAAAGGAATAATCTTAAAAGAAAAAGACGCCCAATTCTTGGCAAATTATGTAAAAGAGATTCCTGTATCGAAAGAAAAAACGATAGAGGTTGAAGAAGTGCCAAACGATTCATACTTAGAATCATTAGAAGATATACAAGTAGAAGGTAAGGTATTAATCAAAAAAGGTGAAGAAATCACAGAAGAAGCCATAGAAGAGGCATTCTTACACGGTATACAAAAATTGAATGTTAAAGAATATAATGCAGTAGATTACGTTTACGCCGGAGAAGATCTAAAAGTTGGAGTTGATGGAAAGGTCGTGACTTTGCTTAAATATCAAGAAAAAATAGACTTAAAGGTTTCCAAAGTCCTAGAAAAACATGGGATAAAAACGGTTACTGTTAGACCATCTATTTTCATTAGATCTCCTCTTACATGTGAGTCTGAAAATGGAATCTGTGCAAAATGTTATGGAATGGACCTTTCAAACTACAAATTAGTCAACATAGGAGAAGCTGTAGGAATAATAGCTGCACAATCTATAGGTGAACCAGGTACGCAGCTAACTATGAGGACCTTCCATACAGGTGGTATAGCTACCACTTCGGATATAACCCAAGGTCTACCCAGAGCTGAAGAATTGTTTGAGGCAAGAAAAAAGACGAAAGGACCCGAAGGAGAATTCTCGAAGATAAAAGGTATAGTAAGAGCTATTGAAAGAGATACTGAAAACAAAAGAGGAAGAAGATTAAAGATAATAATAGAAAATTCAGATGGTGAATTGGAAAGTTATGAAGCTGATTATAGGACAAAAGCGGTTGTAGAAGAAGGAGATAAAGTATTACCGGGTCAAAGATTAACAACGGGAAATATAAAACCAAGAAAAATACTCAAAGAATTAGGAGTAAGCGCTTTGGCAAATTATTTGCTGAGTGAAATAAAGAAAATATATGCTGAACAAGGTGTGGACATCCATGATAAACACTTTGAAATAATAATTAGACAGATGATCAACAAAGTGGAGATTATAGACGGTGGGGATACCGACTTCATGCCGGGAGATTTAGTGAGTTATGGTAAAGTGCAGAAAATTAATGAGGAAATATTGGAAGAAAACTCTTATATAACAGAAAATAGAGAATTAGTTGTCGGTAAAAAGTTGGCGAAGAGGGTTATAATCCCTTCCGAAGATGAAGAAGAGGAAGAAGATAAGATCTATGAACAAGGAACAGAGATCACCCAAGAAATTTTAAATCAAATTATCGAAACAAACATTAAAGAGGTTGAAGTATACGAAGAATATAAAGAAATTACCACCGAAGATGGGAAAGCTCATCTAGTAGGCACATCCAAAAAATATCTTATAAATCCTAAAGATACGATAAAATTCGAGCGTAGGTTGTTAAGAATCACGAAGGCTTCTTTAGAAAGGGAAGGATGGCTTTCAGCTGCTTCATTCCAGCAAACTGTACAAATACTAACAGAGGCAGCTATAGAAGGTAAAGTAGATAAGTTGAAAGGATTAAAAGAAAACGTTATAGTAGGACAACCTATCCCAGCGGGAACAGGTTTGAAGTTGTACGCGGAACAAAACTACGAAGTTGTTCAACCTGAAAAAGAAGCTGAATCTGCACAAGAAAAATCTGTTGGGTAAAAAGATAAAAATAGACTAAATAAAATAACCGGTACTGTTTTTAAAAACAGTACCGGTTATTGTTTTATCTATTGGTTAGAAAAAGCGTTTTGTATGTACATTCCTTGTGCGTTCAATTGTTGAATGGCTTGTTCCATAGCTGAGAACTGTGCATAATATTGTGCTTCTTTTCTTTGAAGCCTATCTAATAGATCGGACATTTCATCCGCTAGCCGCCTCATCTCGTTACCTATGGTGCCGCTCGTTCCGGCAATTTGATCGATATAGCCATTGAACTTAGTTACTTCATACAGATAATTCTGAACGGATTGAGCATATCCATATTCTTTGTTAGTAGTATCGTTTGTTGCGAACAATTTCCAAACATCTTCGGCATTAGTATTCAAAGCCTCTCTAAGTTTATCCTCATCGACGCTCAATAGTCCTTTCATTGTATTCTCATAACCCGCCCCTAAATCTCCTGAGGTTATCCCGATATCAAAAAGCGCATTATATTGAGAACCAGATTGTTCTATATCTACAGGGGAGTAAACCATATTTCTTAAATTATAAAATATTTTCTCTAAGTTATTGTCTCCTTTTAGCATCCCTTTCATATAATCTTCTTCTGTCATTTCTTCTGGAGGCTTATCGGTAACTTGGTCTTCATGTAATAAATCGTACACATAATTAATCGTTTCATTGTACTTATCAACAAATTCTTTTATACTTTCAACACTCTTATCTAAATCTTGTTCAATAGAAACTTTTACGTAACTACTAGAGGTTGATTTTAAATCGATTGTTGTACCGAAAACGTTCAAAGTGTTTTCTGTTAAGTCGCCATAAGTGGTGATGGGTGTACTTCCATCAAAAGACAATTCAACCTCTCCCAAACTACCTAAGGTCCTAACGGTATTATCGCTGTCTGCTGCAGGTGTTCCGTTTAAATTCAGGTCCATGATTAAGGTTTCACCGTTAGATCCCGAAGTAGCAGATACACTGATATCGACAGCCCCATTTTCTTTGTTGACAATGAAAAATTTACCGTTTGCATCATCAAATTTTGCTTCTACTCCCAAGGTTGAACCGTTTATTTTGTCTATAAGGTTTTGAATTGTTTCACTGTCTGAAACGGTTATAGTATCTGAATCACTTCCTTTTGTTATGGTAAAAGTTGCATCCCCTGTTGTACCTATAACCTCTCCTATCGTTGAACTTTTTTTAATTGTTGAAATAATGTCCTCACCCAAAAGAACGGTAGGAGAAGCCAAAGAATTAACTTTCAGATAAAAAGTTGAATTATCAGCATCCGCAGGAGCAGTAGCGGTTAATACACTTTCGTCAGAAGAGGTGGCACTTTTTGGGATCAAATTACTCTTTAATTTGAAAGTGATCAGATAATCATAAAAATCCTCCAACTTATTGTCGACTTCCATCCAAAGTTTTTGTTTGTAGGTAAGGGTATCAAACTTTTCTTGAGCTCTATTTAAAGGTTGTTGCTCAACTTCCATTAATTTTTGGACCATTGCTTGTGTGTCCATTCCCGAAACGGCGCCGGTTAATTGAAAAGTACCAATATAAGGATTACTAGCCATAGTCTTCACTTCCTTTGTATTCTTTCTCACCAACTAATTATCGACTTATCTTAAGAAAACTTTAACTATTAAATTCAGTCATACTATTGATTCATTTAATTTGTTCTTCTATAAGGTTGAGGTATCCTAAAGGAAATAGAAGAAAACATACAGCATACCCTAGAAATTATAAAAAGAATAACTCCTTTATATAATTTTAAAGCGCTTAACAGCAAATCTATGCTATAATAATTAAGAACAGCAAAATTTTTTGATAAACGGAGGTAAGAAATGACCGTTCTAAGTGGAATGAGAGCTACTGGTAAATTACACATAGGAAACTTTGTAACTTTAGAAAATTGGGTAGAGATTCAAAATAAATCAGACAAAAATTTTTTCTTCGTTGCCGATTGGCATGCTTTGACCTCTCATTATGACACACCTGAGATAATACAACCTTCTACATTTGATATAATCAGGCATTATGTAGCGGTAGGGTTGGATCCTAAGAAAAGCGTTTTATTTGTTCAATCAGCCATAAAAGAACACGCGGAACTTTATTTAATTTTTAGTATGATAGCATCTGTTTCACGGTTGGAAAGAATACCAACCTATAAAGAACAAATAAGTAACATATCCAATAAGGATTTAACTAACTTGGGATTTTTAGGGTATCCTGTTTTACAAGCCGCTGATATTTTAATATATAAAGGGGATAGAGTGCCGGTTGGGGAAGATCAAATATACCATTTGGAATTTACGCGAGAAATCGCAAGAAAATTTAATATGAAGTACAAAGAAATATTTCCTGAACCACAACCTATCATTTCCAAAGTGTCGAAACTACCCGGCACAGATGGAAGGAAGATGTCTAAAAGCTATGGTAACGTTATAAACATAGAAACCAATGAGAAAGAGTTGAAAGAGAAAATTCTACCCATGATGACCGATCCAGCGAGGATAAGAAGAACAGATCCTGGAAATCCCGAAAAATGCCCCGTATGGGATTACCATAAGGCATTCACTAAATCCCAAGATGAAAAAGATTGGGTATGGAATGGTTGCACCACAGCTGGGATCGGGTGTGTTGACTGTAAAAAGTTGTTGATCAAAAACATGAAAGAAAGACTTGAACCAGTTTGGGATAAATTAGCTTCTACTTCTGTAGAAGATGCAATAGAAATAGCCGAAGATGGGAACGAAAAGGCAAGAAAGGTTGCCAGCCAAACTATGCAAGAGGTTAGAGAGGCTTTACATTTAAGGTGGTAAGGAGGATCTCATAATTAACTTTAACTATGTTGATATAAAATTAGACATATTTTCTGGTCCTTTTTTTAAACTTGTTGAATTAATAAAAGAGAAAAAGATTGCTGTTAGGAAAATATCTGTCAGTTACATCTCAGATATATTCGTTAATTACGTCAATGATAACTTCAATGACTTAAACTCCATAGGAGAATTTTTAGAATTAGCGTCTTATTTGACCTTTTTGAAGTCCAAAGAATTACTTCCCAATTCTAATAACGATAAAGAATTTAGAAAACATAGAGAGATCATATATGAGACCATAGAAAATTATGACGTTATCAAAAAAGCTCAAGAGGTTATAAAAAAGGATTTTGGTGAAGATAAGAAAAAGCCTGTTGGAGTTAAGAATAAGGCATCAATAGAAAAAGAAATCGTTGAAAATCAGCTGGTAAAGTTCTTCGATGATTACATCACCAAACAAAAAAAGCTCGAGATTATCAGAGATAGTTATCGTATAGAAGATGCAATAGAAATGCTCGAAAAAAAAGATGAATTTAATATTCTAGATCTTTACGAATATGCCCAACATAAAAAGATGAATTTTTTAGTAATGTTTTTAGCTTCCCTAATTTTGGTAAACCGTGGTTTTTTCAAATATGAAAAAGGTTTGTTTATTAAACTTAACCTGCAAAATCTCGGAAGTGATTTGAATGGCTAAAGACAAAATAGATGTAGAAATTCGAATGATAGAGGCATTAGTATTCTCAAAGCCCAACGGTATATCTTTCAAAGAGATCTCCAAACGTTTAAAGATAAAAGAAGAAGAATTGAGGCATTACATAGAAGAAATAGAATTACATTATATCGGTGACCAACACGGTGTGGAATTGGTAAGAAACGGGAACAAATACAGATTTGAAATAAAGCCAGAAATAAAATCTATGATATTTCCAAATCCTCGAAAATTTGAGTTAACACAAACTCA
The DNA here is from genome assembly GCF_002895605.1 of Petrotoga miotherma DSM 10691. Classification (GTDB taxonomy): domain Bacteria; phylum Thermotogota; class Thermotogae; order Petrotogales; family Petrotogaceae; genus Petrotoga; species Petrotoga miotherma. The sequence goes on along the minus strand of NZ_AZRM01000017.1, from coordinate 24,589 downwards.
ATTCGAAGTATTAGCGATACTATTTATGAATGGAGATAGCAGGGTTGTCGAGATAGAAAAAATCAGAGGCAAAAATAGTTACTATCAGCTAAAAAAATTAATGGAATACGATCTAGTTAAAAAAAGTAAAAAGAAAAACCATACATACTACCATCTTACCGAAAAATTTTACGAATTCTTACCGGATAAAACGTTGAAAAAGTTGGAGGAAATGAAAAAGAATGAAGCTACAAAAGGCTCTTCAAACAATATCTCTGAGTAGAAGGCAGTCCTCAGAGTACATATTGACTAAAGGCGTGAAAGTCAACGGTAAATTGGTTAAAGAACCGTGGTATGAAATAAAAGAAAATGATTTCATAGAATTTAACAATAAAAAATATTATCTTTCCGAGCTACAAAAGAAAGCTGAAAACAAAGTTTATTACCTTTTAAACAAACCCAAAGGAGTCTTGTGTACCTTCAAAGACCAATACGGTAGAAAGACAATAAATGATTTGCTAAAAGGAAAGATTGAAGAAAGAGTTTTTTATGTAGGCAGGCTTGACTACGATTCAAGCGGCCTTTTGCTTCTGACAAACGATGGTGATTTAGCCAATTATTTGTTAAGGCCTGAAAATAAGGTCACTAAAGTTTATGAAGTATTGGTGAAAGGTACGCCTTCAAAAAAGGAATTGCAGACTTTGGAAGAAGGTATCACACTTGAAACCGGATATAAAACGATGAAATCCAAGGTGAAAATTTTGAAAAAAGAAAAAGATCTATCCCTTTTACAAATCAGTTTAAACGAAGGTAAAAAAAGGCAGATAAAACTCATGATAAAAGCTTTAGGTTATAAAGTTATAGAATTGAAAAGAATCAAATTTGGGCCATGGAGTATAGAAGAAGTCCCTGAGCCTGGGGATATAAAATACTTGGGTGGTAGAGAAGAAGTAAGAAATAGACTTTTATCGAACTTTTCATAGGCAAATAAATGGGGGGAATAAAACAATGAGGACGCAAAAGCGTCCTCATTGGATGGGCCGAAATATCAATCATGATGTTTCGGGGGGATGGGTATTTTTATTATAGCTAATTATTATTAAGGCTCGTATTCAAAAAAATTAAATTATTTTGCATTTTCTTGTTATTTGGAAAGAAAGTATTATCAATTTAATTTTAAAAGTTTTCAAAAAAACTAATTTGGGGGAAAATATGGTATAATTTGATAATATAATTAAATAAGAGTATTTTGAAGTTTTCAAAAAACACAGGCACTTTCTGGTTAGCTGTAGGATGAAAGAGTGCTAACACAGGTTTTAAAGTTTCTAAAGGTAGTAAAAAAATAAATTTGGGGGTGAGAAAAATGAAAAGGTTTTATTATGTATTTTTTTTGTTAGTTGTAAGCATGTTTCTGTTCACATCCTGTGCACTTGAAGAGATCGAGTTAAAAACGGATCCAACTATTCAAGCACCTATTGCAACAGAAAGTATTACAATGTCCGATTTAGTGGATACTGAAGATATTGTAAGTAGTTTAGAAGATAGTTTTGGTTCCGATGCCACCGTCACACACAAATCTACTAATCCCTTGACTTATGGGGTAGATTTGAAAATATTCGATGGACAAGAAATTTTGGATAAGATCCCAGGTTCTCAAAGTAATTTTAGTGACGTTCCCGTCGCATCTTACGATTTAGTTACATCTGATGCTTCTTTAACGCTGGTATCTCTTGGCGGTACAACTTTTGGATCTTTGGGAGAAATTAGTCTTACAAGTCTTCCGGCAACTCTTGTAGTAATAGGAATTGATGATCCATCCGATGTAACAATAGAAGCAACTTTGACTACATCTAGTACTTCAACTCTTATCTCTTCTGGAGAGGAATTTGACTTAGGTCCTTTGTTTAATGAGTATTCTAATGTATATTTAGATGAGATGACCATCACATTTACTTCATCACTTGCAGCGGATGCTTCTCCAACGATAAAATTGTTAGTAGATATCCCTTTTGAATTCACGATAACCGAAGATGTCGAATTATTCACAAATAAAGATGAAGTAGGCGATGAGGATATCTTTGGTAGATCTGGTGAAGATTCTGATGATTTGAGTGATATACTCGATGGAATAGAATCATTGAAGCTTCACATGAATTACGACAACACGACAGGATTGCCCTTAAAGATGGAAGTTCAAGGGTGGGATGTTGAAAACGACGGACCTACTGCCTCAGGAGTTAAAACAGAAGTAATAACGGTTGGTGAAGATAAAACTGTTGCATTTGTTTTAACAGACCTTATCGAAGATATGAAAGATACGGTTCCTTTCAATTTGGTATTCACAGTAAAACTGCCCTCATCAACGTATTCATTGAATATGGATGGTAGTTTAGATCTTAGCCTTTGGTTGGATCTTGATACAGACTTAACAATACCAATTACTTTAAGGGCACAATAAAGGAGGGGATGACTATGAAAAAATTGTTTATAATATTGCTAATAGTTTCTTCGGTTTCTTTGATCATTTTTTCAGAAGGATTGAGATCTTTTGATAGTAGTTTGAATCCGCTTTTGTTAGAATCAATAGGTAAAAGAAATTATTTTGAAATTGAGGTTTCTCCCGATATAATGGTTTATCAAAACGCTTACAAAATAGCAGACCTTTTACCCATATTGACCGCTACAAAGTTTACCATTAATTTCAACGATTTATATACCTATTTAGATGGAGAACCTTTATCTTTTATAACAAAAGATAACGTTGAAGGACACTTAGTAGTAAATATCTTTGATCTGGGTCTTGGGGTTGTACTCAATGGTGATTTAAAAAGTGATTTAACGGTACCAAACGATTTGATAGATCTTATCGCCAATGGTAACGAAATAGATACAACCAACGAAGGTACGATGTCGTTAAATTTGGATACATCTTTTAAAGCAGGTGCGTACGCTTCTTATAATTTTGATGGTATGTCAGTTGGATTAGTTTACAACTTGTTCTTGCCCATAGTCTATACCGAGGAATCAAATATTGAATACGAATTTTCTACAGATACAGATGAAGGAACAACAACGGCTGAGTTGAACATGAACGTTGATTTGTACTCTCCATTTGATAGTGATGAGCTTGAAAATATATCATTTAACTCCGTAACAGATAAATTTTTAACCGATGCAGGACATTCCATAGATGCAGGTGTAACCTTTGGTGAGATTAAAAATCCTGTTGTGGGAATCGCGGTAAAAAACATAACGGTTAAACCTGCAAAGGTTTCTTACAAGATTCCTTATCAAGAAACGATTAGTATTTTTGGTGAAGATTCCAGTAGTTCAACACCTATGGAAGTTGAATCTGTAAATGAAACATATGCTTATCCAATGAGTGTTACCGGATTTTTTAGGATACCGGTAGTTTTACTTGATATCATTCCATACGGGGAGTTCTATGTGGATACTCAAAAGATCGACTGGGGTGTACAAGCTAAAACTTCTCTTTTCAATTTTATACCGTTGACAGTTGGTATTGAAAATTATCGCGATTATTGGAGCACATTCTTAGGTTTTGGAATAGATAGCAGAATTATTGAAAGTAGAACGGAGTTATCCCTTACGGCAAAGAATCTTGAAAAAATTTTTGATTTGAACGGGTTTACATTCAAGTCAAGTTTTGCCATAGGGTTTTAAAAACAATGATTTAGACAATCATAAAAAAGGGCGCTTAGCGCCCTTTTTTTGAAAGTATTTTGTTGAATGTAGTATAATAGAAAAGAATCAATAGAGTTGAATTTTGTAATGTACTAAGCAAAAGGACTCTATCTATAAATCTTTCAGATTGTCTAAAGATAGTAAATATCTAGTAACTGTGAGGAGCAATATGAGTAGGCATATCTATAGGCTAAGGGGAATGAATCTGGATAAACTTATAGAACTTGCACAAATAGGGGACAACCAAGCCCTAGGCATAATTCTTGAAAAGTTTGAACCTATGGTGAAATCTATTGTTGGGAAATATTATGGTACATGGCTGGAATTCGAAGATTTTTTACAAATAGGTTTGGTGGGTTTAATTCAAGCGGTATATAATTTCAGAAAAGATGCAAACGCTAAATTTTCAAGCTTTGCCTATATGAATATCTCTTCGGAGATCAAGTCTTTTGTCACTTACTTGAATAGAAATAAGCATAAAGTTTTAACAGAAGCTGTAAGTATGGAAAATACAGACGACGAATTTACAGAAAATGCCGATTATTATATAGAAAGCGTTGATACTGAAAAGAAGGATTTTCTCAAGGAATATTTTTTATCAAAGAGTCTTGAACAACTCGAATGCAACGAAAGGGAAATTGTTGAATTATGGATAGATGGATACTCATATCAAGAAATTGGGAATAAAATGGAAATAAATACAAAAAAGGTCGATAATACCATCCAAAAGATAAAAAAAGTTTTCGCAAGAAATATAGATGAATACAATAATATAGTGGAGATGTTTGGAGGTAAGTATGAGATTTAAGATAACTATCTTTGTGGTAAGTTTAGTAGCAATAGTTTTATCCATTGTCACAGAGATTAGGGTAATAGAACTTAGGAAGGATCTGCAAAGTCAATTCAATCGATTAAATTCAACAGTGAATGAAAAATTGGAGGCTCAAGAAAAAGAGATCACTAATCTCAATAAATATTTTGAGCCAGATGGTGTGGTTGAAAAATTCATAGTTTCAAACAATTTTTTAGAAAAAAATCTAAACGATCTGGATAAAATTATCACTAATTTAGATGAACCATCAGATGCCGGTTACATTCAGATATATATTATAGGTTCCTCAGATGTATGGGTGGCGTTTAGAAATCCAGAAGGTAGATACATCTTCCAAGGAAATTTAAAGCCAGGATTGAATCCATACAAATTTTACTTTTTTAAAGAGCCTTCCATTGAAACTCAATATACCTACACGCTTCCTTTTAACGCCTCATTTAAGAGTGGAGTTGCTGAAAATACTTTTTTTCTAATAAAAGAACCTGGTCAATACAGACTTATCAAACATCCCGACAAAGACATTTCGAACATAATGAAAGATTTAAACCTCTATATTCCAACGGTTACAGGAAAATAGTCAATTGTGGTATAATTAACAATAGAGTAATCATAACAATGGAGGAATGACTATAGATGGAAAAAACTTACAATCCACAAGAGATAGAGAAAAAATGGCAAAAGAATTGGGAAGAAAAAGAGGCTTTTAAAGTTCTGAATGAAGAGTACCATAAAAAATATTATGATTTGGTAATGTTTCCTTACCCTTCGGGGACGCTACATGTTGGTCATGTAAAAAACTATGTTATTGGTGACGTTATAGCTCGTTACAAGAGGATGAGAGGGTACAATGTCATGCATCCATTTGGTTTTGATGCGTTTGGGCTGCCTGCGGAAAATGCCGCGATAGAGAAGGGAAACATTCATCCAGAAGATTGGACCATGCAAAACATTAATATCATCAGAAATCAAATTAAAAAGTTAGGTATTAGTTATAATTGGGATAGAGAAGTTGTAACGTGTAAAGAAGATTACTACAAATGGACACAATGGATTTTCTTACAATTGTATAAAAATGGCTTAGCTTACAAGAAAAAAGCACCTGTGAATTGGTGTCCAAACTGCAAGACTGTTCTTGCTAATGAGCAAGTTGTTAACGGAAGATGTGAAAGATGTGGGACCAATGTGGAAATCAAACACTTAGAGCAATGGTATTTCAAAATAACTGACTACGCCGACAAGCTGCTAAATGATTTAGACAATCTGAACGGATGGCCAGAGAATGTCAAAACAATGCAGAAAAATTGGATAGGAAAAAGTGTAGGAGCCGAAGTAGAATTTAAGCTTGATAACAGAAAAGGAAGCTTGAGAGTTTTTACAACCAGACCGGATACCTTGTGGGGAGTTACCTTTATGGCATTAGCTCCTGAATCACCACTTGTGGAAGAATTGACAACTTCAGAAAATACTGAAAAGGTCAATAAATTTTTGCAAAGAGTAAGTTTGCAAGATAGGTTTAAAAGAACCGCTGAGGGAGCTGAAAAGGAAGGCGTTTTCACCGGAAGTTACGCAATAAATCCTGTGAATGGAGAAAAGATTCCTGTTTACGTAGCGAACTATATTTTGTATGAATATGGTACTGGAGCGATTATGGCTGTTCCTGCACATGATCAAAGAGACTTTGAATTCGCGAAAAAATACGATCTTCCCATAAGAGTTGTTATTACGCCTGAAGATGACGAGTTGACTGAAGAAATTCTAGAAAAAGCCTACGTTGGTGAAGGAGTTTTGATAAATTCCGGAGAATTTACAGGTTTAAACAACCAGACAGCAATTAAGAAAATCTCTCAATGGTTAGAATATAAAAAGATTGGAAAAGTTGTCACCCAGTACAAATTGAGAGATTGGCTTATATCAAGGCAAAGGTATTGGGGAGCTCCGATTCCCATTGTATATTGTGAAAAATGTGGGGTTGTTCCTGTGCCTGAAAAGGATTTGCCCGTAAAACTTCCTAGGGATGTTGAATTTGAACCCACTGGCAAAAGCCCTTTGATCGATCATCCGGATTTTAAAGAAACAACATGTCCAAAATGTGGTGGGAAAGCTAAAAGAGAAGTTGATACAATGGATACCTTTGTGGATAGCTCATGGTATTATTTGAGATATGTGAATCCAAAGCTGGAAGACAAACCTTTCAATAAGGAAGATGTAAACAATTGGTTACCTGTAGATCAGTATATAGGTGGAGTCGAACATGCAATATTACACTTACTTTATTCAAGGTTCATAACCAAAGTGTTAAAAGATCTTGGGTATGTCAACTTTGATGAGCCCTTCAAAAATCTTTTCACTCAAGGTATGATATACAGGAACGGGGCTAAGATGTCTAAATCAAAAGGTAACGTTGTGTCTCCTGAAGAAATGATCGAAAAATATGGCACTGATGCTTTAAGAACTTACATTCTTTTTATGGCTCCTCCCGAAAGGGATGCAGAATGGAATGATTCAGGCATAGAAGGGACATATAGATTCTTGAATAAGGTTTGGAATACGTACATGAAAATACAGGACAAGATAATTCATCTTGAAAATAACTCGAATTATCTTTTGAAAAATAAACAGGAAAAGGATTTAAGAAGAAAGTTGCACCAAACTATTGAGAAAATATCAAACGATATAGAAGGCAATTTTCAATTTAACACTGCAGTAAGTTCCCTTATGGAGCTTTTGAATGAATTAAACTCATATCTAAATAACACGGACGAAAAAGATTGGAACCTCAACTTACTAAGAGAATTTTCTGAAGATTTTGTATTGATGTTATCTCCTATTGCACCTCATATAAGCGAAGAATTATGGGAGAATTTTGGAAAAGATAGGTTCATATTTAAAGCAAGTTGGCCAAAGATCGATAAAGATGCTTTAAAAGCAGATGAAATTACTATAGCTGTACAAATAAATGGGAAATTGAGAGCTCAGATAACGGTTGATGTTAATTTAAACGAAGATGAAGTAAAAAGTTATGCTTTAGAAGATGATAAAGTTCAAAAATATATATCAGGTAAAAAGATACAAAAGATCATTTATGTTCCAAAAAAGATTATAAACATAGTGGTCAAATAAGAAATAACAAATAGGAGGTGAAAAAAGTTTTTCACCACATTATAAGAACTAATTATTAATGCGTTGGTGAGAACTTTTTCATAAATATGAAATCACCAAAAGTGCCTAAACCTACAATAAAAAGATTAGCTATGTACAACAGATTTTTAAGAGAGTTACGAGATGAAGGAATACCAAAAACCTCTTCTCATGAGATTGCTGAAGCCCTTAATATAAAGGCTTCTCAAGTTAGAAAAGATTTGTCTTATTTTGGTGAGTTTGGAAAGAGGGGCGTAGGATACGATGTTGAAAATCTGTGTTTAAAGATTCATAAGATTTTAGGAACAGAAAGAGTTTGGAATGTTGCAATTATAGGGGTGGGAAACCTTGGCAGGGCTATTTCTCATTATCCCGAATTAGAAAAATACAAGTTTAAAATAGTTGCGGCCTATGATGTAGACAAAAGAAAAATTAATTCTATTTTGTTACCTGGTATTCCAATAAAACATATTAAAGAACTAAAGAATAAAAACAATGATCTTGATTTTGAAATAGCGATATTAACTGTTCCATCAAATGTGGCACAAGAGGTTGCAAATATATTAATAGAAGCCGGTGTAAAAGGGATATTGAATTTTGCCCCTGTAACTTTGAACTCCGATGATCGTGTTGTTATTGAAAATGTAGATTTTGTAGTTTCTCTTAAAACACTAACGTACGAAATAGTTAGTAATTATGAGTAAAATATGATATCTAAAAAACTTACTTGTTATCAATTCATTACAATCAAATGTGTGAAAACAAGAAGGAGGCTAATGTGTTTTGCTTAACATAAATTATCCGGTTTCTCTAGATATGTTGAAAAAGTTAAAAAATGGTGACAAAGTTCTGTATACGGGAAAAATTATATTTGTCACCCCTGAGGCTCTAAAAAGGCTTGAAAAGTATTATCAATTGGAAGGGGTGCCTTTATATAAATTTGTCGGGGAATTTGTCACTTGCGGAACTTTTAATTTGGCGCACGGTGAGATAAAAAGTATCAATATCACAGAAATATCTGATTATTTTGATTTTCTGTTTGAAGGAGGAGCCAATTCTTTAATAGTAGATAAGTTACCCACCAAAACATTAAATCAACTGAAAAAATACAACAGGCCCATTTTTAAAACACTTTCTAAAACGATTAGTTTTTTTGATCCAAAAGTCCTTTTTTATAAAGATATTAAAAATGGCGGGATTATAGAAGTTTGGACAAAAAGACTTCCTATAGAAGTGTTAGCTTTTGATGAAAAGGAGCAGATAAGAGATATAAACAATGCCTAATTTTAAAACTCACATATTAAGCGGTATTTTGGGGTTTCCTGTATTTTTTTTAATGTTCAATTTCGTTTATAGCCATTTGTTTTACGAGGTTTATTATGTTTCCAGTGAGATAGTACTTTCCTATTTTCTCTTTGTTGTTGGGAGTGATTTCCCAGATATTGACCACCAAAACTCTTTTATAAACAGATTAATGAGGTTGTTTTTAATCTTTGGAAGTGTATACTATCTCTTTGAATATGATTTCTTGTATAAAGAATATCTACCTTTTCCTTATAACCTTTCAAATTTTATTATAATAGTTATAGGTACTTTAGTTGGATTGCTTTTAGGGATACTTTTTAACAAACTATCGAAACATAGGGGATTGTGGCATTTGTTTCTAACAGGTGCAATACTCTCTTTCCTCATTTACTTACTTAATTTAAAATATAGAACCCCTATAAACATACTTTACAGTTTGAGTTACTTTGTAGGTTTCTCATTGCATATTATTTTAGATAAGAATTTTAAAACAAAATAGGCAAACAGATATTCATCTATTCATCATTTCCCTATTTTGTTTTTCTTTTTTCTAAATTTTCAACCGCTAAAGGTTTTTGAAGATAAAGAGGTTCCAAGCTTTTTATTTTTACTCTCTTGCCTTTGAGTACTTCCTCAATTAGAGACTTTTCATCAATGTTCGAATAAAATACTTCATTTTCAAGTCTGTATTTGTTTTTAAAATATTCTGCTTCTTCATTTATTAAAATGCAGTTGTTCATGGAATCTCTTAAAAACTCTTCAAAGACCATTTGAGGACCAAAGATTCTTTTTTCGTCTTCGTATATAGATGCATATGCGGCATTTTCTCGGGCTCTTTTCAAAACAGCCAACTTTTTTTTCTTAAAATCAGGGTTGTTATTCACGGCGGAACGGTACAAAACATCAGAAGAGAAAAAGGTATAAACTTCTTTTTCTGGGTAGTCTATTAAAAGGCCCTGTAAAGTAGAAATAGCTACTCTGATCCCGGTGAACGATCCGGGACCTATATCTATACCAAATTCATCTATATTTTTTATATTTGTTTTTGATTCTTCTATCACTTCTTTTATCGTATTAGCAAGGTAATTGCCCGATTTGTTCTCAGTCAAAATCCTGGTATAAATTTTATTTTTTTCATTTTTTAATACAACAAGTATATTTTTTAGAGTAGTTGAAATTATTAAAAGATTCAAGTTACTCACCTTCTTTTGTTTTGTCTTTTAATTTTAAGGCGGTCTTATAAGCATTGATTGAAGCGTTATACTTTCCTGCAACTTCATATGATTTTGCCAAAATTAGAAACGCCTTATAATCTTCTGGATTTTTTAAAATGAGTTTTTCTGCCAAGTGGGCAGCAAACCTACCTAATTTCAATGTACATAAAAAATTGATTTTTGAATATGAAGGGTACAATTCAAAATACAGGAAAATTATAAAGAGAGCACCTAAAATAGAAAGTAAAAAATAGACAAAGATGGTCTTTGCTGATACTTCTTGTGAGTCTGTTGCTTGTTCTATCGAAGTTGCTTTGTCACTTTCTACCACAACTGGTAAGTTTTCTATTCTCGTAATATGCATTTGCAGTTTCAAAATCTCGGCATTTATTTGTTCACTGAAAGAGGCAGATAAGGTTTCGAAGCTTTCATCAACGACCGGTACTTTTTCTTGTATATTTTCTAATTTAGAATTTAAAGCTTTTAATAACGGTAAAAATATGTTGTAAAGTAAATTTTTTTCTATAGTAAGTGCCTTTAAATCCTCTCCAACTTTGTATACTTCAGATATAAAAGAAGAGAGTTCCTGTTTCTCGACAAAGAAAACCTGATCGTTCAATAAAGTTAACCTCTGTTTTAGATCAAAATAATTTTTAAGTTGAGAATATGCTACTACAGATTCATTTATTGAATTGTGTTTGTCTAAAAATGTCAGTAATTTATATGCTCCTAGGTACTTATCTTCCTCGACTAGATATTTGGATTCAGAAATAAACCTTTCAAACAAGATATAATTATTAGCTGGCACTAAAACTTCGATAAACTTTTCAACGTCTTCATCGAAATAAATTGGAGAAGAAAGGGAATTATTTATAGTTGTTCTGATAAAGGTTTCATAAGAGTTAATTTGCAAATATTCTTTCAATCCTTCCAATTTATATAAATATTTATAATAAGTTCCTTCAAAATTGCCCGTGTTAAATATTTCATTCAAAATAGGGATAATTTCAGGAAAGATGAATAGGATTTTATTGGTATCTTCCTCTGGAATGGAAAAATTGGTGTCTAATACTCCCAAGTTAATGCAAAAATTTTTTAGGTCTTCAGAAATAATAAAGTTAGCAAAGTTATAATTTCTATATTTGTTAAACAAAGAAATTTTAGCTGATATTAATGAACCTATATCTGTAATTCTAACATCACTTGGATTTTCTATAATATACTCTAAAAAATATTCCCAAGATAATTCTAGTGTTGCAGGGTTTTTTGAAAGATTTTCTATTTCTTCGAGGGTTAAAGCCCATGAAAAAATAGATAGAGTAAAAAGAAAGATTATCAATAGTATATTTTTCACATGAATTGCACCCCTTCTAATTGGATTGATCCAGTCTTCAATATTATACAACAATTTAGCTTTTTTGAATCTTTACAAATCTTTCTTTAATATTTTAGTACTAATAATGTATAATATTTATAAAGAAAAAAATAAGAGAAGGGAGAAATTTAATATGGAGAGTAAATGGAAGGTTTTTTGGGACCCAAAGGCTCGTTATTACCAAGAAAAAGAAAAAGTTGCAAAAACCTTATCTAATGTTTTAGGGATTTCCAATTTTTTGGCAAAGCTATTAGTATCTAGAAATATTGAAACACCCGAAGAAGGAGATAAGTTTTTAAACCATTTGGAATTGGAAAGTTTTGATCCTTATTTGATGAAGGATATGTCAAAAGCCGTAGAAATTCTCAAACAAATTAAAGAAAGAAAAGAAAAAGTGGCGATCTTCGGTGATTATGATGTTGATGGGGTAACTGCGACTTCCGTTTTGTATCTTGGTTTAAAAAGATTAGGTTACGATGTAACTTCTTACATTCCATCTAGAATAGAAGAAGGTTATAGCCTAAACGTTAAGGCTATAGCAGAGTTAAAAGGCAAAAATTATAATAATATTATTACTGTTGATTGTGGTACAACATCCATACAAGAAATTGACTATGCAAAAAGTCTTGGAATGAAAGTTATAGTTACCGATCATCATTTGCCTCAAGAGAATCTTCCAAAAGCAGATGCGATATTGAACCCAAAAAGGAAAGACGATGAATATCCTTTCAAGGATCTGGCAGGGGTCGGAGTAACTTTTAAATTACTACAAGCCCTTTACAAAAGTTACTATGTTTCTTTGGACCCTTTCGAATATATAGACCTTGTGGCAGTGGGTACTATTGCTGACATAGTCTCGATAACCTCAGAAAATAGATACTTGGTTAAAATGGGATTGAACAAATTAAAAACCAATCCAACGAAAGGTTTAAAATATTTACTCGATGAATTGAAGATAGTTGATTCTGAAATAAATTCGCGTACAGTCACTTTTAAAGTTGCTCCTAAGATAAATGCAGCAGGAAGGATGTCAAATGCACATGCAGCTTTTAAATTGTTGACTGAAAAAGATGAAGAAAAATTAAAAAAGGCGGTTTCAGAATTACTCCGGCTAAATTCAAAAAGACAAAGTACTGAAAAGGAAATCTATCTATACTCTTTAAGCTTGTTAGATTTGTACCCAGAATACAAAAAAGACCCAGTATTGGTGTTAAGTGGAGAAGACTGGCATATGGGAGTTCTTGGGATAGTGGCTTCCAAACTGTCAAATCAATTCAATAAACCTGTTTTGATGATATCAAAAAATCAGGAAATGGGTAAAGGTTCAGGAAGAAGTCCCCAAGGCATAGATTTAATGGAGCTTCTTCTCAAAGTTAATGAAAGAGGTGTTTTTGAAGAGTTCGGTGGTCATAAGTTTGCCGCGGGTTTTTCCCTTCTCTCTGAAAATATAGGAACTTTAAGAACGGGGATTAACGAGGTTTACAAAGAGTTATATGGGGATAAAAAATTATCTTCTCAAATTGATGTGGATATGGAAATAGAAGGAATATGGGAAACAATGTTTGAAGATATAAATAAGTTAGAACCTTTTGGATATGGGAATGAGGAGCCGGTTTTTTTGATAAGGAACGCTAAATTAGAAAACATAAGATTCTTTCGTAACGGTTCTCAAAGTTTTTCAGGAATGCTCAACAAAGATTCCTTAATCATAGATGTTTTGGGCTACGATTTAGGGTACAAATTAAGCGAGCTAACAGAGAATAAAAAAAGAGATTTATTTACTGATCTTGTGGGTACCTTTAGAATAGAGAACTCTTATAATTTAAAAAATAGTTACGTTAAATTTTACTTGCAAGATTTGAGGGTTAATGAGGAAATACAACAAGGTGAGATTGCAAAATGGAACTTTGCATCTAATATTCTTCACGATGAGCTGAACAAGATCATGAATGTAGAAATATTAAATGATAATTTAACCAGGGGTAAAGTAGCAATGTTTCTTCCAAGTAAGATCAAAAATGATTCTTTACTGAAAAAAGTTCAGTTATCATTAGAAGAGCATCAAAAGCTGATAATCGTTTCTGCAACAAACAGTTTATTGGAACACATATATAAGATAATAAACACTTATTTTCCAGAGAATCTATTATACTTTAGCAATCAATATACACTCACACCAGAACTTATATCTAATTATAATGTGATATTCGTTACAGTACCCAAATTTATTAAAAATCGTGAATTGCTTGATTCTATGCAAGCTGAAATTATTATCGACGAACCATTCTATTCATTATTTCATCCGGTAGTGAGAAAAGTTCCTGAATATCAGCAATTTAGAAAATATGCTCTTCAAAAGTCTAAAATTAGTATTTTTAGTTCTATTTACAGCGAAGAGCTAAAAGAATTTTTAAAAAGAGCAGGATTTAAAATCCTTATATCTTTCTCTAATAATAATAGCTTTGAAGTGGTGAGAGAAAGAAACAATATTCTGGGACTTTTGAAGGATTACACAAATGAAAGAAATGGCAAAGTATTGGTTTTGAACGATTATGAAAGGCAAAAATCTTTAGTGAGACTGTTAGACGAAAAATTACAAGTTGATGAGAACGATATAAGACTTTTCAACCATTCAATGAGTTTTAGGGAAAAACTTATTTCTAGAGAAAAATTTAAAAATGAGAAAGCTAATTTTTATATAACTTCGTTTTCTAACAACGGTATAGCGTTTGAAGTCAAGCAATTCTCTCCAATTTTGATAATTGTGGATGTTCCAAAGACAGACATAGAGCTTTTGGACTTGGTTTCTACATGGACGAAAAAGACTCAAAGAACAACTATCATATTGGCTTACAATAATCGGTTCAAAGTTAAATTACTTTACGAATATTCAAGAAAGTACCCATCTTTTAAAGTATTAAAACTAGTCTATGATTTTATAGCCGACGGTCATTACAAGGTAGAAGAGATACAAGATTCTCTTTTGAAGGGTGATAAATCGTTATCAGAAACTGTTTTAAACGTGATGGAAGATGCCAAATTGATAAAGGTAAATGAAGAAGAAGTAGAAATATTGAATAATTTTAATCTAAAGGATTTACGTGAAAGCTCCAATTTCAAAGAAAACATATTGGATAACTGGATATTGAAAAATTCCATCAATTTCTATGAAAATTTAGATACAAGGGAATTAATTGAATTCTTGAAAGGCAATTCCAAAGTAGGAGCGAGAAGTGTATAAATTGAATAAAGATTTGAGGACGACGTTAGATCTTGATTTAGTTTTACTAAATGAAAATTATCAAATATTAGAAATAAAAGAGATGTTAGCGAAGAACGGCGTTTTTTGTAAGATTTTTCCTTCGCCCAAGTCTGTTTTAAAAGCGTGTGCGCCAGTCATATGTTTTTCCTCTAAAGATAAAGAAAAAGTCATTTATATATTAGATGAAAATGGAGTTAAATATGAATTGGTTAAATTGGAGAAAGATATCATATGGGAACTTTTAAGAACTTAAAAGTATATGGGGTCGATTATGGAACAAGAAAGTGCGGTATAGCCTTTTTAAAACAAGATATAAATATTCCGTTACCAAAAGAGACGATACAGTCAGAGAAACTCTTAGAATATTTGATTTCGTTGGATTTAAGCCATGACGATTTAATCGTGTTTGGATTACCAATTTCCATGTCAGGGAGATATTCAAAACAGAGTTTTTTGAGTATTGATGAAGCCATAAGGGTAAAAGAAAGAATTGGTTGCAAAATTTACTTTGTGGACGAAAGATTGACCACTTCCTCTTTGTACAGTGAGGTCAGGGGACAAGTTAGTTATAAAAAAGTAAAAAAGACCAAAGACCAAAATAGTAGTGTACTCATTCTATCCAATTTTATTCAAAGCCCAGGAAAAGCCATTGCTTTGGCAGAAAAAGAAGTATATAATCTAAAAAAAGACTTTTCAAGTTACAAAGATGTGTTGATCTGGGATGTTCTCATTAATAATGAGTTTGAAAATTTTTCTTTCTTTGCAAAAGACCCTTGGATATTTTGGTACTACTACAAAAAAGGATTCAAAAGTACCACTTTGATATCTGACCTAAAAGATTATTATGATTTAATTATAACAACTAAAGAAAACAGAGAGAAAATTCAAGTGAATATTAATTGTAATGAATTGATGTGCCTGTAGCCTAACGGATAAAGCGTTGGACTCCGGATCCAAAGATGCGGGTTCGACTCCCGCCAGGCACATTTTTAATTAGGTAAACCAATTTTGGGGTGGGCAGCGGAGCACAGGACCCTAAAATTAAGTTTTAGAAGGGATTTTTAGAAAGCTTCAAAACTAAGATTCTGTTTTTAAAAGGTCACAGGGCGGAGCCCTCCTCCCACCCGCTGGGCTAGGGACAGCAGATCCCTTCTTTAAATGGGCGGGCAGAGGGGCCAAAGGGGCGCTAAAGCATTGATGGGAATATTTTTTAAACTTTAAAATCTCTTAAGAAAAAACAGGAGGTAAATTATGGCAAAATCTGATTTAGGAATAGATTTAGGAACTGCAACTTTTGTTGTATACCAACGTGGTCAGGGGATTATCCTTGAAGAACCATCAGTGGTAGCAGTGGATAAGAGTAAAAATAAGATGTTGGCAATAGGAAGAGAAGCAAAAAATATGGTTGGAAAAACTCCTAGTCAAATACAAATTGTTCGGCCCGTACAAGATGGGGTTATTACGGATCCTAGCATCATAGAGGAAGTGTTGAGATATTTTGTCAAAAGCGCTAAATCCAAAGGTTTTAATATGTACAAACCACGATTAATCATAGGGATACCCGCCCTAACTACAGATGTTGAAAGAAGAGCTGTTAAAGAGGCGGGGAGTAGGATTGGCGCTTCTAAAGTATTTCTTATAAGTGAACCCTTAGCTGCTGCTATAGGTAGTGGAATAGATATCACGGAACCTAATGGTCACATGGTAATCGACATAGGAGGAGGCACCACAGACTTAGCGATTTTGAGTTTGGGAGGCTGTGTCATAAGTGAAACGATAAAAGTTGCAGGTGAAGCCATGGATCAAGAAATAATTAAATATACTAAAAGAAGATATAAATTCTTGATCGGTGAAACTACCGCTGAAAGGTTAAAAATCGACATAGGCAAGGCTTTTTCTCAAGAAGAAAATCTTGAAATGGAAGTTAAAGGGCAGAATATCAAAACAGGGCTTCCTTCTAATTTAAAACTAACTTCGGACGATATTTTCTACGCAATCAAACCAATATTGAATGAAATAATAAATAAAATAAAAAATATTTTAGAAAAAACTCCTCCAGAATTAGCAGCGGATATAATGCAAAATGGACTTATAGTTGTTGGAGGGGTGGCGAGACTAAGAGGATTGGATAAATTAATATCAGAGCAAACTGGCGTAAGAACGTACATTCCGGAAGATCCACATCTTACTTGTGCAAAAGGTACAGGAATTTTGTTGGAAGACATAGAATTATTAAACAAAGTACAAGTAAATTAGAACCATCCACCACAGGAGGAAATAAAATGAGAGGAATATACAATGCAACGGCTGGTATGCTCAACTCTTTTGCTGAATTGAACTCTATTTCCAACAATTTGGCTAATCTTAACACTGTAGGTTACAAAAAGGATTTTAACCTATTTAAAAGTGTATACGAAAAAGAGATTAGATCATATCAAAATGCACAAGGAAAAGGCGAACCGATAGGGAACATTTATAGTTCGGTTGTTTTGGACGAGGTAATTCCAAATCTCGAACAAGGATCTTTAATTGAAACAAACGGAAAGTTAGATTTTGCAATAGAAGGCGACGGCTTTTTTAAAATAGAGAGAAACGGTAACTACTTTTACACACGAAATGGTGAATTTTCTCTAAGTCCTGAAAATTATCTTGTCACAAAAAGCGGTGATTACGTGTTAGATGAAGAAAATAACCCTATACTTATAAATCCAGATAATTTTTTTGTGGATGAAGAGGGTAATATATCGGGAACAAACATAAGATTAAACATCCTAAATGTAGAGAATTTGAATAAATATGGTGAAAATTATTTCACGGGTGAAGAGATAGGACAAGCAGATAACTTCTATGTGAGACAAGGATTTTTAGAGGGTTCAAACGTTGATGCTCTAAATGAGATGATTAAGATGATCGAAGCAAATAGAAAGTTTGATATACTACAAAAAGCAGTATCAACAGGGGATTCACTCAACGCAAAGCTTATTGAAATAACTTCAAACTTTTAACTAATTTAGATAATTATAAAGATTTTTAAATGGAGGGGTAGATCATGTTAGTGTCTTTGTATAATGCTGCAACTGGTATGAATGCTGAACAAAGAAAGTTAGATATCATTTCAAACAATCTAGCGAATGTGGATACAACGGGTTATAAAAAGCAAAGAGCTGAATTTCAAGATTTACTATATTCGTCTGTAAAAGAAGCCGGTACTCCAACCGCCCAAGGTTCAACCTTACCAACAGGTCTTTATGTAGGTCATGGCACACGCTTGGCTGCAACAACACGGATCTTCACATTAGGAAACATAGAGCCAACAGACAATTCTACCGACATAGCAATCATGGGAGACGGATTTTTTCAGGTTCAGATGCAAGATGGAAGTATAGCCTATACTAGAGATGGTTCTTTTAAATTGGATGCCAACGGTAGACTTACTACCAGTGATGGATTGATGGTTATTCCAAATATAGTGATTCCTCAAAATGCTGTGGGAATAAACGTTTCTCCGGATGGAATAGTAAGCGTTTCTTTGGGAGATGGAACGATTCAAAATGTAGGGAATCTCACTACTGTGAGATTTTTAAACCCTGGAGGGTTAAAACCCATAGGTAATAACTTATATTCTGAAACGCCAGCTTCCGGTAATCCAACGGAAGGGATACCTGGCCAGGATGGATTTGGAGCTTTACAACAAGGTTATTTAGAAAAATCCAACGTCGATGTCGTTAAAGAAATGGTGGATATGATAGTTGCACAAAGAGCTTACGACATTAATTCTAAAACTATCACAACCGCTGATGAAATGTTGAGAACCGTTTCAAATGTTAAGAGATAAACCGTAATCTCCCTTGAGTTTTTTTGATGATAGTTGTTAAATGACAGGGAGTTGATGACTTTGACACGATTAATCAAATTATTATTTTTTTCTCTGATTTTGTTGGTATCAACAATTGCTTTTTCAAACATGGTTTTTACTATTCCGGCAGTTATATTCAGTGAAGATTGGATTTTTTCTCTTAAAGATATATTCCCTGAAATGAAGTCAGATAGGACGATCTCTTATATAGTTAATGAGAAGATAATTTATTCTGAAAAAGAGCTTTCTAAAATTTTGTACGGTTTAATGAGTAGTTATTACAGCGATTTTGACCTTGTTTTTGAAGAAAGTACCGTTACGGTTGTATACAAAAACGATAATAAAGATATAGATGTTCAGTATATTGATTTAGAAATTTTTTTACAGCAAAAGATAAAAGAGTACGACAATTCTTTGACAGTGAATAGTATAGATCTAAAGGTTCTTCCTGAAAAGGTTTTATCGGCAGAAGTAATAAGGATCTTTCAAAGCTACGATAAGTTGTATATAAGTTTGAACGTAAAAGATGATAAAAACGATCAAAAGACACTTACAGTTATTGCTAATGTATCGAAATATGAAGAAGTACTTGTATATTCCAAAGATTTAACCAGAGGAACAATGTTGAATGAAGAATTAACAGAACCAGCTACTAAAAACGTTCTAACCATCAACAATAAACCTATAGATGTAGAATTGTTAAAATCCGGAAGTTATGAATTAACCAAAGATGTAAAAAAAGGCGAAATAGTTGATGCAACTTATTTCAGACGTATACCTGACGTTAAAGCTGGAGACATTGTAACGGTTTTAGTAGAATTTGAGGGTATCACGGTTTCTACTTTGGCGAGGGCTATGACAAATGCAAATTTTGGAGATACTTTGAGCGTTAGGAATGTTGAAAACGGGAACATAATAACCGGTAAACTAAAAGAAGGTCCAATACTTCAGGTTAGTTTAGGAGGTTCTCAAAAATGACTGATATAAAGTTATCAAAAGTTTTTATTTTTTTCTTGATTTTTCTAGTTTTAGCGAGCCTTGGTTTCTCTGAATCATTGTGGAATAAGAATGATGAAGAAGGTAATTCTATTTACAACTATAACCAGGATTTTGGGGTAGGAGATGTGGTAACCATCGTCGTTTCTGAAAATCCTTCCCTCTCTTTATCTGAAAGTATGCCTGATTATAAAAAAGCGTCTGTTGATACGGTTAACTCAGTAGTTACAAATATAGGAGGGGTAGATTTATCCAATTTTTTGCCCATAGGGGCTGGAGATCCAACGCAGGTTAGTGTACAAAATGATCAAAAAAGTGCCTCTTCTTCTGCAGAGGTTCAACTATTTGTATCCGCAATAATCCAAGAAGAGGACCAAAACGGACTTTTAAAAATTAGAGGAGAAAAGGAAATTAAGGTGGGTAACAACAGAAATACTATGATTGTTGAAGGCTACGTTTCTCCAAAAAACATTGCAAAAGATGGAACTATTTACTCTTCTAGTTTAGCGAATGCAAAAATTTGGTACGATGGAGATATAGTTTTTCAACAGGATCCTAACGAACCATCATGGTTAACGTCCATACTTTCAGGAATAGCAAATATATTCTTTTAGAAGGGAGTCAAAATGAGAAAAAATTTATTTGTCACCTTTTTATTAATTTTAATTGTTAATATATATGCCTTTGCTGGAGTTAGAATAAAAGATATATCTAATTTCAGAGGTGCAAGGGACAATCAATTATTTGGAATCGGTTTAGTTACGGGTTTAGATGGTAGCGGTGATTCAGGGGATGTACCCTCTGAGATGATAAACAATATGCTGGCTAATTTTAACATCAATCTTACCTCTTATGTAGAAACAGAAAATACAGCGCTTGTTATGGTCTTTGCTGATATACCTTCTTTTTACAAGGAAGGTATGAGATTAGACGTTACTGTAGCTGCCATAGGAGATTCTGATTCAATTGAAAATGGAGTCTTAATGCAAACACCTCTTTATGGTGCTGATAATAAAGTGTATGCTGTTGCACAAGGGAATGTCTTAACTGGTGGAGCCAATATCCGTTCATCATCTAACCTACAAGACAGATACAAAGTTGTTGGGTATATCCCTGAAGGGGCAATTATAGAGAAAGAAATTCCTGCACAGATTGTAAATGAAAATACGGTAACTATCAACTTGAAACAACCAGATATAACAACATCGGCGAGAGTTGCCAACGCAATAAATTCAACTTTTTCATTAAAAATAGCAAAAGCTCTTGATCCATCTTCGATTAGAATAGAAGTTCCAAAATATTTTGAAGAGGATATCATATCTTTTTTAGCTTTAATTGAAGAGATAGAGATTACTCCCGATGTAAAAGCCAAGATAGTAATCAACGAAAAAACAGGAACAATAGTTCTTGGAGGAGATGTTGAAATAGCAGATTTCACCGTTAGTTATGGTAACTTCAGTGTAAGTGTTGAAAACGGGAAAATAAGTGGAAAACCTGCAACGGTTTCAAATTTGATTACAGCTTTGAAAACGGCTGGAGCAACTCCTCAAGATATAATTGCAATTATTCAAAGCGCTCAAGCTTACATATATGCTGACTTGGTGGTGATGTAAATGGCAAACATAATTGGGCCTGCATTTAATGTATCTGGTATAAATTATAATGAAATAGGCGTAAGAGACGCGACTGAAGCTTTTGTGTCGGATATCTTTGCAAAGATATTGAACTCTGCCCAAGATGATGACCTATTTAAAAAGGATAAATTAATTCCTGAATCAAACGCTGAGAAATGGATTAAAGAATGGATAAATGTTGAATATGCTAATCTATTGACTCAACAAAGTTTAAAGCCATTGGTGAACCAAATTGTTAATTCTTTTCCTCCAGAACGATAAAATTATTTTTCATTTTTTGTGCAAGAATTATTTCTTCTTGTTCTAAAAAGCCTTCTGATATTTCTTCTTTGAAGACCGATTTAAAACCTATTTCAAAAGCTTTGACTATATCCATCTTTGAAATAGGTTTTTTTAAAATTGTTTCTAAATCGATAGTAGAACTAATTAAATGCCGTTTTATCCAATCAGTATGAGAGTATTTAAAAGAATTAATGTAGGTTTCATAATCATGCTTAATTGGAATTGAACCATGTTGGAGAATGAAATTTGCCGTTCTGTATTGGGCACTTCCAATTAGTTTCTTTCCGTTAACTTTCACCTCATAAAATGAAGGGGCGTCATAGCAAAGGTCTTTGGTTACTCCTTCTTTTTTTGACCTTTCAAGATCCGCTTCTATTCCTAATGCGTGTAACGATCTTATTAACGCTTGAGAGATTTTCATGTAGCTGGCAAGTAGATTATTTGGTAAGTTTTTGTTGCTAACAAAAGTTGAAAACGAATAGGTTATTTCATTATTATGTAAAACCGCTCTCCCACCTGAGGGTCTTCTTACAATAGAAATATTGTTACTTTTTATAAACTCCCAGTTTAGGTTGTTCGTTTTTTGATGTTTCCCAAGGGATAAGGTGGGGTATTTCCATTGGTAGATCCTTAAAGTAGAAATTTTTCTAATTGTACTTAGTTTGGCTATGGATATATCCAATGCCATATTCATAGAACCCTCATAAGGTTCGTCAACAATTATTTTTATCATTTGATTTCTCCTAAAGGAAATTTTTTTGGAATCCCTACTTGCCTTGGAAAGTTTTGGGGGGTTGTTCCAATTTTTTTAAAAAGTATAAAATACCTTTTCTTCTTGTCTTCTCCAATTTCGTATTCGATTTCTTTAAACTCAGCTATATTCAGCTTTTTCAACACGTTTTGTGTATATTTTTTCTCATTTTTGAAGTATGATGGGCCTTTGAATAGAGATATAAAGCCATTTACTTTCACGAGTGGTGTCAAATATTCTAATGCAATATCACTTCTGGCTAACGCTTTACATGTGGCAAAGTCAAAATATTCTCTATGGGTTTTTGCAAAATCCTCTGCTCTTTCACAGAACAAATAAACGTTAGTTAATTTTAGCTCTTTTATAAAAATTTTCAAAGCCTGTATCTTTTTTGATATGCTGTCTACTAGGTAAAATTCTTTTTCTGGGAAGTATATAGCCCATACTAAACCAGGTATACCTCCGCCGGTTCCCATGTCTACAATTCTTTTTGAATTTAAAAAGCTGTCTTCTGCCTCTATAGAAATTATACTATCTAAAATCAAGTTTTCATAGGCATCTTTTTGGTTTTGATAAGCGGTCAAATTTACAGGATAGTTAACTAACATATTAATATATTTATTAATTTTTTTGGCCTTTTCATCTGATTCTTTCATTGACAAAACGCTCCTTATATGATATAATTCCCTTGGATTGGACATTTCGTTCGTATTGGTGGAGACGTAGCCTAATTGGCTAAGGCGTCGGTCTTGAAAACCGATGGGGTTACACCCCGTGTGGGTTCGAGTCCCACCGTCTCCGCCAGTTTTAAACTTAAAAAACCGCCTTTTGGCGGTTTTTTTGATAGGGTTAGCTATATCTTTCCAAATCTGTCAAACGGATAAATTCTTAAAAAAGTTGTTCCAATTACGTTCTCAACAGGAACAAATCCAAAAAAGCGGCTATCTTGACTTTCCAATGTATTATCACCCATGAAAAAATAGTATCCTTCTGGAATTTTCACATTTACGAGGCCTTTTTCATCTTTGAATATTAAAGAAGGTAAATCCAATTTTGAAAGTTCGTTTTCATAAAAATTAGTAAATAAGAGTGTATCTCTCATTTCTTTGTACCATTCAATAGTGGGTTTTGCTGGTATCAATCTGCCTGTGAAGTTATCTTTATACATAAAAAATAAATCAGATGTAGCGATTTCATAACTGTATTTATCAGGATAGGCTATATAATCAAAGAATTTAGGATCTTCAAATATTGCATCTCTTAAATAATAAATATTTTCAAATTCAGGTAGTATTTCGCCGTTTATTTCAAGCTTTGAAACCTTATTTTTTATCTGGGTTGGAATATAATCTACACTTTCATAATAATCAATAATAAAATCTAACCAATCGGGAGTATTTTGAATTTCTCCGTTTTTAATATCTTCCCAAAACGTTTCTTCAACTGGTACCAATCTCAAGGTATCACCCGGTTTCCCCACCAATCTCTTCACATATTTTACATGGCCTTCAAATTTTGCTGGAGCAAAAAAATCCATAAACTTATCAAAAGCACGTAACTGTTGTTGTGCCCTGATATCCACAAAAGGTGTCCAAAAAACCACTATCGAGCCTCTATTTGGTTCAGCAAATTCATAAGTAACTTTTTCTACAAATAACCTGTCGTATACCTGGATTGTTGGAACCATAGAAGGAGTGGGAACCATCATTGTTTCAAAAACGTACAGTCTGATAATTGTTCCGAATATCAATGCATATATTATGGCGTAAATCCAATCTAAGGTTTCATCTTTAATTTTCTTCTTAGTAGCCTTTTTCAAAAGGCTCAATCCTTCCTTTCTTTAATCCTTATCTTTCCTTTAACATCCCTGAGGTAATAGAGTTTAGCCCTTCTGACTTTACCTTTTTTCAAGACCTCTACGCTGCTTATAGATGGAGAATGAAACGGAAAGATTCTTTCAACGCCTACTCTATCCGCACCTATTTTCCTAACAGTGAAAGAACGCCCAAGACCAGCACCTCTTATTTTTATTACTATTCCTTCAAAAGGTTGGATTCTTTCTCTTTTTCTTTCACCTTCTCCTTCCACAACTTTCACGTTGACTCTTACGGTATCACCTGGTCTAATTTCAGGGATATCTTCTTTTTTATAATTTGTTTCTACTGCATTTATGATTTTGTCCATTTTTTAAACCTCCCAAATATTATTTTTCATAGTGTTTTTAGAAATTCTAAAACTTATTTTAGCGCCCCTTCGCCCC